>USKH01000128.1 GCA_900555125.1 uncultured Clostridium sp. | reverse complement strand
CTCTTTGTACGCTCGCCGAAACGACCTGACGCTGCGTATGACCCAGTTCCTTGCGAACACCGTTTATGAACAGGGTATCGAATCCGGAAACACGCTTTCTTCGGATAACAAAATCGATATCATTTTCGTAGACGACCGTCATTTCAAGAAATGGGCAAACTATGGTTTTGTCGTCGACGTAAAAGCAAAGACTTCGTCTGCCGCATATCAGGAAAAACTGAACAACATGTGGTCGTCTATTTATCCTCGTTTCCGTTACAACAGAAACGGTAACACTTCCTATGCGGACGACCCGCTTTGGGGCGTGCCTGTAGATACTTCGCCTACCGCAATTTACTATAACCGTCAGGCTATGGAAAACGTAGGTATCATCGTTATTTCGGTCGACGACGAAGTTGTTACCGACGCTAATTTCGATCAGTACGCAAAAGAATATGCAGGTCTTACCGCAGAGATGAAGGGTAAAAACCTCATGGATCTGTGGAACGAAAACAAGATCGCGGATAAATTCGGTCAGTATCACAATACTTGCGGAAACCGCGACAACGAAGAGCAGAAGTATCCGCTTTCCGGTAACACCACCGGCGCAGGCTATGCAGCGGATGTCCTCGCTCAGCCCGACGAATATGCAGGAACCGAAACCATCGTAGTTCCCAAGAAAGGATTTTTCAGACAGGATTCTTTCAACAACTTTATCGGAACCAGCGAAGCAAATTCCGACAGCAGCACCTGGGATAACCCCAATGCCGACGGCGTAAACGAAATCGTCAAAGTGTTCAACGCGTCCATCGCTATGAACTGGGACGAAACCGAAGACCTCGCTCGTCTGCTGTCCCTCGCACAGAATAAAAACAACCTCAACAGAAAGGCAGACGGCCGCAGCGTTGCCACTACTTACGGATACTACACCGAATGGTGGTTCAACTACGGTTGGTCCGTAGGCGGCGACTGCTTGCAGGATCTTACCGGTGAAGGTACCTGGACTTATGGTCTTGCCGATTGGTCTGCAAACTATAAAGTAACCGAAAACGCGCTTGATCAGGTTGACGAAAACGGCAACAAGTACTATCTCGGCGCAAACACCGGCACTCATTACAAAGCGGGCGATACGCTTGAATATCTCGATAAACTCAACGTTAAAGCATACGGTCCTAAGGTAGACGAAGAAGGCAGATACGAAAAGGACGAAGACGGTAACATCGTCTTCAACAAAGGCGACCTTCTTATCCCCGCACAGAACGGCGGTCTCAGAACTTATGACACCGAAACCGGTAAAGAAAGCGACGTAATCGGAGGAAGCCCGAAGGAATATACTTCCGACGTTTCTATCCGTTCCGAAATCAAAAACAACGCAGCCACCGATATCACAGTCAATCCCGACGCGAAGTTCATTCAGCTTCCTTCCACCAAGGCAGCGGTAAACAGATACCTCAACTGCGTAGGTAAGAGCTTAGGAATCATGCCTACCACCAAGGGTACCCAGAGCGGTTTCGATACCGTCGCACAGTTCGGTGACGGCAGAATCGCAATGATCGTAGAACGTGGTTACGAAATCGGAAGACTTCGTGAATTCACCAAAGCAAACAGCATCGAATGGGGTGTTGCACCGCTTCCTCAGTATAAAGAATACAAGAACCCCACGTCCAACGACACAACCGTAAAGGCACAGGGCGTTAAGGGCGGACACAGCGAAGCAACCGCGCTTTGCATCACCAAAACTTCCAAGAACGCGGACAACGCATGGAAGGTTATCGACTGGCTCACCAGCGATACCATGACTGTTAAGGGAACTACCGAAAAAGCAGGTCAGTATTACAAAGCACTTGCAGGTTACATCCCCAACCAGCCTACTCTCGCTAACAGCTCTACCTTCATCAAGGACGACGAAAAAAACCTCAACCTCGATATCTTCTTCGATATGCTCGAATACGAAAAGGCAGGCGACTGGTGGTATCTGTCCGATAACGCTTGGATCGACGTTTGGGCAAACCCGCTCAACAGTCAGGTTCGTAACGACGAAATGAGCGCAGAAACGTGGTTCAACAACTACACCATTGCTTCCTGCAACAAGCTTATCGACTATTCGTACTACTTCGGCTCCGACGCGTACAAGAGTATTTATACGCAGGGCTTACAGAGAGCGTAATTTGCTGCAAAAACCGTATTTTTCCCTCGGTGATTTTTCGCCGGGGGATAGCGGTTCGTTTATACTAAAAAGGAGAGGAATATGAAAGATTCCGTCATTGCAATGTCGCAGGGTGGTTCTTCGGACGACAGAATAAATGTGTTTGCCGACACAAAACTATTCAAACCCGAAAAGTCCACTCATGCAAAAAAAGTTAAGAGGTGGAAGCAAAATCTCACCGGTTGGGGATTTGCGCTCTGGCCGCTGTACACGTACGTAATATTTGCGCTCGTTCCGTTCGCGTTGTCTATTTATCTCAGTCTTACCGAACTTAACGAGTGGCGTATAAACCAGGCAAGATTTATCGGTTTCGATAACTATGTTTGGCTGCTCACCAGCGCCGATTCTAATTTCTTTTGGTCGCTGTTCCGTACTCTGTACTATTCGCTCAGTTTGCCTATCACCATTTTTCTCGGTTTGTTTTCGTCCATACTTTTAACCAGCCGCGTAAAATGCAAAAAGCTGTGGCGTTCTATTTTGTACATTCCCAACGTTTGTTCGTCTGTCGGCGTAACCATGATGTGGAAGCTTATATTCGACCAGGATACGGGTTTGATAAACACGATGATTGTCGCCTGGGGCGGAGACAGAATAAATTTCTTCGATAATTTCTATCTGTTTATGCCTTTGGTTATATTCACGACGACATGGGGTGCCGGCGCGGGAAGTATCTTATTCCAGGCAGCCCTCGAACAGGTCAATGGCTCGCTTGTCGAAGCGGCTAAGGTTGACGGCGCAAACAGCGCTCAGGTGTTGTTCAATATAACGCTTCCGGCAATTTCACCTACGACTTTCTACGTGTTCATCACCAGCCTTATCGGTTCGTTTCAGGCAATGGGATCCATTCAGTTGTTCGCAAACAACGGATACGGACCTAAAAACGATGAAGGTAAACCTGCGGGCTTGACAACAGTCTACTACATGTACATGATGGCTTTCGTCGAAGCTAAAATCCACGGTATGGGCAGAGCCAGCGCCTGCGCATGGTTGCTTGCAATCATCATTATCGTCGTAACCAAAGTAAGTTTCAAACTCAGCGATTACTGGGTTTGCTACGATAACTAAGAGGAGGGTGCTATGAGTAAAGCTAAAATAGAGCAAGCCGAAAAGAACGAAGCGTATCATTCGGCAAACTTTAAGCCCAACAGAAAAAAAGTGCTGCGCCCGCCTATCGGTTGCTATGTAATGATTGTAATATACAGCTTGTATATTCTGCTTCCGTTGTACATCATCATCATTACCTCGATGAAAACCAACACCGAAGCAAGTGCGCCTATATTCGTATGGTGGCCTTCAAAGTTCGATTTTTCGGGTTATGTCAAGTTGTTTACCGATGACGATAACCTGTTGCGCGGCTTGGGAAACACCTGCTTGTATTATATTCCTACTTGCATACTCAACGTTTTCTTCTCCGCAGTTTCCGCTTACGGTTTCGCTAAAATGGAATTTGCGGGCAGAAGCCAGATTTTCGGCTTCCTGATCATCACAATGACGTTGCCGGGATCGGTTACTCAATCTTCCAGCCGTGTCTGGATGAACACCCTTAATCTTTCCGGTACCGCTTGGCCTTTGATTTTGCCGGCACTTCTCGGCGGAATAGGACAAGTATTCTTCCTGAAACAGTACATTGCGGGTATCCCGGACGACCTTATCGGTGCGGCTAAAATAGACGGAATGGGACAGATAAAAATATTCCTTACGCTTATTATTCCGCTTACCTTGCCGGCACTGCTCGTTCGTGTAATCCTCGGATTTATCGGATCGTACAACGATTACATGGGTCCGTTGATTTACGTCCTGCAACATGATACTAAATGGACAATTCAGCTTGCGTTGAAGAACATATCCGACCGTAGCCCATATAACAACATCAAAATGGCTGCGTGCGTTGTCAGTATGTTCCCGCTGATTATAGTCTATATCTTTATTCAGGACTACATTATAAAGAGTACGTCAATAGGCTCTGGTCTTAAAGGCTAAACAATCACAACAAAATCAAAAGGCACTTTCAAAAACGAAAGTGTCTTTTTTGTATATTGAATTTACGAGAAATAGTATTGTAGTGGGAGGTTTCATCATCCGTATTTAACATCGCCTTTTTGGCAGAGACTTAAAAAGTTTGTACAAATTTAC
>USKH01000127.1 GCA_900555125.1 uncultured Clostridium sp. | reverse complement strand
TCAAGCAGTTTTTTCTTTCTTGTTATAGCGCCGCCGTAACACTTTGCAAGCACGTCTTTTCTGAGTGCTTTTACAGTTTCTCTCGCAATTACCTTCCCGCCTATCGCCGCCTGAATGGGTATTTCAAACATCTGGCGAGGTATTACGTCTTTAAGCTTTTCGGCTATGCTTCTGCCGCGGGCATATGCTTTGTCGCGGTGAACTATTATGCTGAGAGCGTCGCATACATCGTTGTTAAGCAATATATCGAGTTTTACGAGGTCGCTTGCTTTGTAGCCTTTTATTTCATAATCAAGACTTGCGTAGCCGCGCGTTCTCGATTTCAATCCGTCGAAAAAGTCGTATACTATTTCGTTAAGCGGAATTTCGTAGTGCATGCGCACACGCGTTTTATCGAGATATACCATGTCGATGTATTCGCCGCGCTTATCCTGGCAAAGCTCCATTATAGATCCGATATATTCGGGCGGAGTAAAAATGTGTGCGGTAACCACAGGCTCTTCGATATACTCGATTTCCGGAACGGGCGGAAGATTGCTGGGGTTTGTAACCGTCAGCTCTTCGCCGTTGGTCTTTTTTACCTTATAATTAACGCCGGGTGCGGTCGTGATAAGGTCGAGATTGAATTCTCTTTCCAGTCGCTCCTCGATAATTTCCATATGCAATAAGCCCAAAAAGCCGCATCTGAAACCAAATCCGAGCGCCACCGACACTTCCGGTTCAAACGAGAGTGACGCGTCGTTTAGTCTCAGTTTTTCAAGCGCGTCTTTAAGATCGTCGTAATGTGAGCCGTCAACCGGGTATATTCCGCAGAAAACGACCGGCTGGACTTTTTTATATCCGGGACAAGGCGTACTTGTCGGATTATCGGCAAGCGTAATTGTGTCGCCAGGAGCGCAGTCGGAAACATTTTTTATGCTTCCGCAAACATAGCCTACTTCGCCCGCCTGCAAACAGTCTGCGGGAACGGGCTTGGGCTGAAATACACCAACTTCAACGACATCATACTGCTTGCCGTTGCTCATGATCTGCATACGGTCGCCCACTTTTATTTTTCCGTCCTTAATCCGGACAAGGCAGACTGCACCTTTATAATTATCGTAATAAGAGTCGAATATAAGTGCTTTAAGAGGTGCGTTTACGTCACCTTTAGGAGCGGGCACCATCGCTACGACCTGATCGAGAACGTCCTTTATTCCGATGCCTTCCTTTGCGCTTACAAGCGGAGCCATAGACGCGTCTATACCGATTACGTCCTCGATTTCCGCGCGTACTTCTTCGGGACGTGCGGACGGCAAATCTATTTTGTTGATAACCGGCAGAATTTCAAGGTCGTTGTCAACCGCAATATATACGTTTGCAAGCGTTTGCGCTTCCACGCCCTGCGTCGCGTCCACGATAAGCACTGCGCCTTCGCAAGCGGCAAGCGACCTGGAAACTTCATACGTAAAGTCGACATGCCCCGGCGTATCTATAAGATTAAGTTCGTAGTCCACTCCGTCCAGAGTATAATTCATCTTAACGGGAGCAAGTTTTATAGTTATGCCTCGTTCGCGTTCGATATCCATAGAATCGAGCAGTTGTTCGGAAAGCTCGCGTTTGGCAAGCGTGCCGGTATACTCGATAAGTCGGTCGGCAAGAGTTGATTTGCCGTGATCTATATGTGCTATTATGCAAAAATTACGAATGTTTTTTTGTTTGTCCATGCTAAACATTATATCCGTTTAGACGTCAAAAAGCAAATATTTTTCACAATTCCAATCGATAATTTACAAAAATAAAATATTTGATTGCATATCAGCTCTGTTTTTATTGATTTTTTTGTGAATTTGCTATATAATTACTGTGTATAATTGGTAGAAATGTGAATTTGGAGGATCAGTATGGATATTAAAAAAATGTGGCTATGCACTCGTCCTGTCGCTCACAGAGGTCTTCACACCGACGACAAGCCGGAAAATTCGCTTGCCGCTTTTGTAAATGCGTGCGAATACGGCTTCCCGATCGAAACGGACGTTCAAGCCATCGACGACGGCACGGTTATCGTTTTTCACGATGACAATATCAGTCGTATGACGTCACACGACGGATATGTTTCCAATCTAACATCGGATAAACTTAACGAACTTCGCCTTGCCGGCACCGACGAGAAAATCCCCACTTTCGAACAGCTTCTCGAAACGGTTAACGGCAAAGTTCCTCTTCTCATTGAAATTAAAAACGAAGGTAAAGTCGGTTTTCTCGAACAAAAAGTCATTGATATGCTTTCTTCGTACAACGGCGATTTTGCCGTTCAGTCGTTCAACCCGTATTCCATGGAATATTTCAAAAAGAATGCCAGCGGTATTATTCGCGGTCAGCTTTCCATGGTAATGACAAAAAACAATATGTCGGGCGCATTCAAGCGTTTTATGTTCAACTCGCTTAAAATCGCAAAAATCTCCTCTCCCGACTTTATTTCGTACAACGCACCCGATTTGCCGAATAAAAAAGTGGCAAAGCTCAATATCCCCACGCTTGCATGGACGGTGCGCAGTAATACGGAAATGGAAAAAGTTTCTCCCTACTGCGACAACATTATTTTTGAAAACTTCATTCCTGTAAAGACAAACGAATAAATGCGCTTATGGCGACGAAAAAAGACCCGAGACTGACTTCTCGGGTCTTTTCTTTTAGTGCGATTTTAATATTTGTTCAAACCGGCAATCGCGTGTTTTTCCGTTTTTTGCGCACATAAAATCCGACGAGTTTTTCTCGCCTTTAAAAATCGAACAAAAAACAGCCTTATTCGCTTTGAGTGTTATCGTTTTGCTGCTCGGTTGCCTGTTGTTCGTTCTGAGCGCGTAATTCTCTTCTGCGAATACGTTTTTGCTCTTTCTTGTATTCTTTTTCTTCGTTGATAGCGTCAACCGCTATACGAATACTGTCTTTTACGAACGCAAGACTTTCGGGGTCGGTAACTTTAACGATAGCCGGAGCCTGTTTTACCGACACTTTGTTTCCGTCGATGAATTTTTTGAACTGCGGATTGGGAATAATCAGCTCGCAGATAATGGCTCCGCGCTTAATTTTCAGGCGAACCAGTCTGTTTTTACCTATCTTATATTCCTCATAAGCGGTGTTTTTAATTCTTTTGCTGTCGGGGAAAGAAGCCGCATATACTATGATTTCGTCGTAATAACCCTTTATGTTTCTGGGCAGAGCGTTATATTTTTCGTCCAGAGTGGTTTCGGGAGAAGCGTCGAACACGACGTTTCCGGTGTTGGTTTTTGCGTTTTCTTCCTGCAATGATTGGTCGTCGGCAAGAACGATTACTTCTTTCTGCACTACGTTTTCCGCCGGCTTGGCGGCGGCGATTTCTTCGGTTGCCTTTTGCTCCTTGATTTCGCTTTCGGTATTCTCTTCGACTTCGCTTTTCTTTTTCCTCTCGTTTCTGCGATCGAGAGAGTCGATTACTACGTCACGGCATATAATAACAAGGCAAAATATACCCATAACGAGCACCGTTGCAACAAACAAGTTCATAATTGCTTCCATATCAATATACTCCTTCTAAAAATATAGTAATATTATTTTAAAACCGGTCCGGCAACCTTGTGTGGTGCGAACGGCAGTTTTAAGCGAAAATAAATGCAAAGCTTACGAATAATTACTTTCCGAATTTTTTGTGATAGTCGCCGATAGCTTTTTCTATTACGACAATGGCCTCTTCTCTACCCATAACCTCGTTTACCGCAGTGGTTTTTCCTTCGAGATTTTTATAAACCGAGAAAAAGTGGCGCATTTCGTCGAATATGTGAGCGGGCAACTGGCTTATATCGGTGTACTGGTTGTACATAGGGTCGGAAAACGGAATAGCTATTATTTTTTCGTCGTTTTTGCCGTTGTCTATCATGGAAATATACCCTATGGGATACGAACGGCATAAAACGAGCGGTTCGAGCGCTTCGGAACAAAGTAGCAGCACGTCAAGCGGGTCGCCGTCGTCACCAAGCGTTCTCGGAATAAATCCGTAGTTTGCGGGATAGTGCGTGGACGTATACAGAATCCGGTCGAGAATTATGTATCCGGTCTGCTTGTCCAGCTCGTACTTTTTCTTGCTGCCTTTACTTATTTCGATAACCGAAATAAAATCTTCGGGCTTTATTCTATCTTCGGCTATATCGTGCCAGATATTCGACATAAAACTATTTCTCCTCGTAGCCCGTATTTCCGAAATCGGGCGAAACAAACTTGCCTTGATTTTTAATAAGCGGCATGACTACGCCCTCGGGCGCCGATTGACGTATATTTTGCAGCGAAAGATTTTTTACTACCGCTCCGGGATACACGCCTATCGTGGGATTAAA
>USKH01000126.1 GCA_900555125.1 uncultured Clostridium sp. | reverse complement strand
AACTTTTACGCCGGGACCCATTGTGCTTGCAAGCGCGACGCTCTTAATGTACTGTCCCTTAGCAGCCGCCGGCTTAGCCTTGACGATTGCTTCGAATAAAGCGTTGTAGTTTTCAACGAGTTTTTCTTTGCCGAAAGACTTTTTGCCGATGGGGCAGTGGATGATAGCGGTTTTGTCGACACGATATTCAACTTTACCTGCTTTGGTTTCCTTGATTGCCTTAGCAAGATCCATGGTAACGGTACCGCTCTTCGGCGAAGGCATAAGTCCTTTCGGTCCGAGAATTTTAGCAACGCGTCCCAGCTGTCCCATCATATCGGGAGAGGTGATGACCACGTCGAAATCGAGGTAACCGCCCTGAATTTTGGCGATCATTTCTTCTGCGCCCACTTCGTCTGCGCCTGCAGCCAAAGCCGCGTCAGCCTTGTCGCCCTTTGCGATAACCAACACTTTAACCTTTTTACCGGTTCCGTTGGGAAGCACTACGGTGCCTCTTACCTGCTGGTCTGCCTGACGGGGGTCAACGCCCAGACGAACGTGAAGTTCGATTGTTTCGTCGAAGTTTGCCTTTGCGGTTTCGACCACTTTTGCAACTGCTTCGTTAAGTTCGTAAGTCTTGCTTACGTCAACGTTTTTGATACTGTCGAGATATTTCTTTCCTGCCATAACGCACCTCCTTAGTCAACCACCACGACGCCCATGCTGCGTGCAGTACCGGCGATCATGCTCATTGCGCTTTCGAGAGAAGCGGCGTTAAGGTCGGGCATCTTAAGGGTTGCGATTTCCTTGATCTGCTCTTTGGTGATTTTAGCAACCTTTTCCTTGTTGGGCTTACCCGATCCGCTTTCGATTTTGCAAGCCTTCTTGATGAGAACGGCTGCGGGCGGAGTCTTCAAAATAAACGTGAACGATCTGTCCGCGAAAATGCTGATGACGACAGGGATAATGAGACCTGCCTGGTCCTTGGTCTTTTCGTTGAATTCCTTGGTAAAGCCGGGAATGTTGATACCGTGCGGTCCGAGAGAGGAGCCGACAGGCGGTCCCGGGGTTGCTTTACCGGCAGGAAGCTGCAGTTTGACTACTGCGGTAAGTTTCTTTGCCATAATAAAACTACTCCTTGTAAAAAATTATTTATTACAATCGCGGTAATAACGGGCGTTTGCCCTCCCGAATCATAATCTTAAATCAGTTGTCCGACGAAGGTACTTCGTCTATTCTTTCAATCTGGTACATTTCCAGTTCGACCGGCGTGATTCTTCCGAACATGCTTACCGACACCTTGCACTTGCTGTTTACGGGATCGATTGCGTCGATGGTGCCGATAAAGCCCTCAAGCGAGCTGTCGATAATCTTCACCGTTTCTCCCACGCGGAAATCGGTGACTACCACGGTGGGCTTTTCAAGGTGCAGACGCTTTATTTCGTCGTCGCTTAAAGGAAGCGGTCTTCCCTGCGGACCGACAAATCCGGTTACGCCTCTCGTATTGGTGATCATGTGCCACATGCTGTTGTCGTAATCCATTTTTATGAACACGTACGTGGGCATAAGACGACGCTGAACTATTTTACGCTTGCCGTTTGCCTTTTCTTCCACGACGTCTTCCATAGGAATGACGATTTCGCGTAATCTGTCTATGCAGTCATTCTTCTTGAACACCAGTTCCAGATTGTCCTTAACCATGTTTTCATAGCCGGAATAGGTGTGAAGAATGTACCACTTAACGTTTTCCTCTCCCATTGCGATCTCCTTACAGTCGTGACGTGAGAAGGGTTATAAGCGCGCGAACGGCAGAAGTGTCGTCTCCGAGCGCCTTTTTAAACTGATTGAAACCCTGACCGAGAACAAAATCGAACAGCGTGAGAACGACGAGGAAGCACAGAACGACTGCGATTACCGCGCCGAGCTGTTTCATGGTCTCGCCGAAAGAAGGCCAGGTGACCTTTTTAAGTTCGCCGAAGGTTTCCTTTATCGATCTGCCCGTTCTTTTGAAAAATCCGGGCCTTTCGTTGTTCTTCGGAGTAGGCTTACCCTTTGTGGGGGTGGTCTGAGTAACGTCGTTTTTCATTACGCGCCTCCTTATTTGGTTTCTTTGTGAAGGGTGTGCTTCTTGCAGAACTTGCAGTACTTTTTCAGTTCGATACGATCGGGATCGTTTTTCTTGTTTTTCATGTTATCGTAGTTGCGCTGTTTGCACTCGGTACATGCTAACGTGATTTTATTTCTCATAACAGGCCTCCTGTTTTCCTTGCATACTTGAAAAGACACCCCTACAAGAGCGGTGCTGTATAAGAATAGCACTTTTCGGGGGCTATGTCAAGCGTTTTGTCGGCATTTTAAAGATTTTTCGCAAATTAACGCAGAAATCGGGCGAAACGTCGACAATTTTCTTCCGACAAGACGCCCGATTCTTTTTATATTTAAAATATATCTCCGTTGTTTTCGTCGTTATCGTCGTCTTTATCGTCTTTGCCGTCGTTCGTTTTGCCGCCCGTGCGTTTATTAAGCGCGCGCAAAGCGGTGTCGGTTGCATAGCAGAAGAAAAAGTCGGTGGGGACTGCCGCAAGTCCCAGCACGAGAAACAAAGCCCAGCTTCCGACGTTATTTATTACAGCAACGAAATTGACGTCGCCGAGGTATTTCATAAGCAGCAAAAGCACCAGCGCGTTCAGTAGAAAGTCCGCAATCGCCAGCGCGCCGCGCAATACGGCGCGCTTTGCTTTTCCATACGTAAGCTTGCGTACGGCGAAAGCGAACAAAGCGTACGGCGTGAAAATCGTAAGCGCGAGAACAAAACTACCCGTAAAGCCGCCGGCAGTAAAAAACGACAACGTAAGCGCAACCACGGCGGAGATAAGCCCCCACCACCCCACATAACGCAGGGAAACATACAGCGCCGCCGAATAAAATATAAGCGGAACGACTTTTGCCGGCGTATATGCCGCGATAAGCACGGCAACCGCTCCTACTGCGGCACATGCTGCGGCATAGGTTATTTTTTTTGTTTTCATATTATCTGCAACAACAGGACATGGCGTCGCAACACATGGACGTAATGCAGTATGCCGTACAGCAATTACTGAGAGTGTTGCCTGCGGCGTTCATTTCGTCGTAACGGGCACGGTCGGAAGTATTTCTCGCCGCGTCGATATCGTCGTCCCCGAAATCCGACTTGACTTTTTTAGGGTCGGCCTTTCCGTTGCCCATTACGGTATCCAGTTTTTCGAGAGCTGTTTTATATTTCTCGTTCTGCGGATCCATATCCACGGCAATGGACAGTTGCTTGCGACTTTCGGTAAGCCACTCGCGGTAATAATACACCTGCGACTGATAAAAATGCCATTTCGCAGTGCGGTTGGAAACTGCGTCCAGCGAGTCCTGAGCGTCGTCGTACTTCTTTTCTTTAATAAGAGCTTCTATACGCGCGTAATCGTCGCTGTAACGGCGAGCTTCCATGTCGCGGCATATCTCGCGCCATGCGTCTTCAAGTTCGTTCAGCTTTCTCGCCGCCTCGTTGCCTTCTTCTCCTGGCAAAAATCTGTCCTCTTTGTATTTTGCGCACAGTTCTTCGTAACGCGCTTTGAGTTCTTCGTCGGTAGCGTCCTTGGTAAGTCCGAGTATTTCGTAACTGTCTTTCATTAAAAATCTCCGTTTAACAATCTTTTTTACACTTTCGGGCGGGGGAGCTTTTTTGCAGAAGCGAACAGACGTTCGACCTCGTCCCGCAGTCCGTAATAAATTATATTTTCCAGCAGACTATAACTCTGCGTGAATTTCATGTCGTTGAATGCGGCTATCGCGCGGTTGACGGTGGAATTGAATATAAATTCCAGTTCAGCCCGATTGTCGTTTATAAATTTTACGCGGTCGGTATAATTCCCGAATGCCGCCAAAAAAGGGTTGTAGTTGCCCGAATCGAAATCTTCGTCTACATCGTCGAGCGCGTCGGCGATATACACAAACTTTCCTATATTATATGCAAGCGAACACGCGGCGTCCGTAGCTTTATCGCCGAGAATAAGCAAAAATAAGTTTTTAAGAAGCGCGGCAAAGCAATCGGCAACGACGTCGACGGACGTCTGCCCGGCTTTTTCCTGCGCACGCAGTTTTTCGTATCCTCTGCTTACTATTTGGTCGGCGCCGGGCAATATTTCCTTTGCTTTATTGTACGCTTTATCGAATATTTTCAGCGCGACGCGCGCTTTTTTGTCGCCGTCCGTTTTGTCGTCGTACAGCTTCCACCGCGCAAGAATAGCGTTTGCCGAGGCAATCTTTTCCATAAATTGATTGCTTTCGACCATCGGCGTTTTTTTAAGCGGATGCCCCAGGCAATTTTGCTCGGTTATTTTTTGCGGATAGTCAAGTTGATCGCTCAGAAGCGCAGCCATGAACGCGGCATCAT
>USKH01000125.1 GCA_900555125.1 uncultured Clostridium sp. | reverse complement strand
CTTATGGGCGTGTTTATCTCGGGGGCGTTTACTCCCGATAAAAGCTATCGTTACAAGGTGGCGGCGGTCGGTTTTCCCGAAGAAATACGCTCGTACTTCTCGCCCGACATTGAGTTCTCTGCCGCTGAAGAAAGCGACGTCGAAAGCCTTAAATCCGACGTAAAAGCCGAGAATATCGACGCGGTGATAATATTTCCGAAAGATTTTATGGAAAGCCTGGGCGATAAGAGCAAGCAAGCTCCGCAAATCGCCATATATTACAACAACGAAAAAACTCAATCGTCAAAGGCGTACGAGCTTCTTTGTTCCGCGCTCGACAAGTTTGAAACCGAAAAGAGCAATCTCTTCGACGTTAATGCCGGCGGAGATAAATACGATCTTGCCGACGAGAAAAACGTGCTGGGTAAAATTCTGGCGTCGTTTTTGCCGATGCTTCTCATGATAATGTTGTTTACCGGCGCGGTGAACGTCACGCCCGAATCCATTGCCGGCGAAAAAGAACGCGGCACCATTGCGGCGCTTCTGGTTACGCCCGCAAGCCGCGGAGGAATAGCAATGGGTAAAATACTCGCCTTGTCGGTAATATCTCTTATGGGCGGAATAGGCAGTACGCTGGGAGTCGCACTGTCGCTTCCCAATCTTACGGGCGGCGCGCTGGGCGAGCTTAATCTTTCGTATACGGCGGGCGATATTTTCCTGTTGCTGCTGGTAATCGCCTCGGCGGTGCTTCTCATAGTCGCCGCGCTGTCGCTTATTTCGGCTATGGCAAAGACCGTGAAAGAAGCCGCTTCTCTTTCGTCGCCGCTCATGTTTATACTAATCGGAATAAGTTTTTTCAACATGTTTGAATTTCCCGATTCGCTGTTTTACTACTTCATTCCGTTTTTCAATTCGTTGCAATGCATGGGCTCGATATTCTCGTTTTCGACAAGCTTCGTCGATATTCTGATAACCGTTGTCGCAAATCTTGTGTACACGGCGCTTGCCGCATGGGGACTTACCAAAATGTTTGACAACGAACGCGTCATCTTCGGAAAATAGGTAAACAATATGGCTAAATATCCCTTAAAAAACAAAATAGTAGTACTTAGCGGCGCTTCCGGCGGAATAGGCGCGTGTATTGCCGGATTACTTGTAAACAAATACGGCGCGCGCGTCATCGGAATAGGCAGGAACGAGCAGAAGCTTGCCTTGGTAAAACAAAAGCTGGGCGATGACTTCTCGTACGAGGTTTTTGACGTTTCGGTGCGCGAAAACTGGCGCGATTTTGAGCAAAAACTCGAACAAAACGGCGTTATACCCGATCTTGTAATAAATAATGCCGGCGTGTTTCCGCGCTTTTCGAAAGCCTCGGATATCGACTCCGACGAGTTTAAAAAGGTAATGGACGTCAACTTTTATGCGAGCGTATATTCTACGGAGGAGATGATGCCGCTTTTGAAAAAGAGCAAAGACCCCGGCGTGTATTTTGTGTGCAGCAGCGCGGCGCTTTGCCCGGTAGCGGGTACCGCTCCGTATACCGCCGCCAAAAACGCGCTTAAAGGGTATGCCGAATGCATGTCGCTGGAAAACAACGGGAAATTATATGTCGGAATTGCTTATCCCGGCGTTACTATGAGCGATTTGTTCCGCGGCGACGAACGCGTTGAAAAAAGCGGCGTTGATAAAATAGCGGCGTCTCCCATGAAAACGGCAAAAAAGATATGTCGTGCCGTTTACTTGAAAAAACGCAAAAAAGTAACCGGTTTCGACGCTCACGGGATGAATTTTCTGGCGAGAATTTTCCCTGGAACGGGCGATAAGTTGGTTGCTCGCATTATGAAAATAAGCAAAGCCGAAGTGTTTTCGGACTTGTTCTGAAAAACACCCGAAAGGTCGGTAATCGCCATATGCGCATATGACGGGAGTGAAAAATGTTTCGATTTCTTACAAAAATATTTATAAAAGACTGCGATAATGTATCCGATCCGCACGTCCGTGAAAAATACGGACGGCTCTCAGGCATAGTCGGACTCGTATTAAACGCACTGCTTTGCACAAGCAAAATAGTAGTGGGTACGCTGACGGGAGCGATATCGGTGGTGTCCGACGGTATAAACAACCTGTCGGACGGAGCGTCGTCGCTTATCACGCTTATCGGTTTTAAGTTGTCGGCAAAAAAACCCGACAAAGAACACCCGTTCGGACACGGAAGAATGGAGTATTTTGCCGGGCTTTTCGTGTCGGTTATCATTCTTTTCGTTGCGTTCGAGCTTTTAACCGAATCGATTACAAACATAGTAAACGGCACGGCTCCGTCGTACGAAAACAATGTCGTACGCATAGTCACGATATGCGTTCTGGGCGCGTCCATACTGGTAAAATTCTGGATGGCGATGTTCAATCGCTATTGCGGAAAAAAAATAAACTCTGTAGCAATGCAGGCAACCGTTATGGACAGCTTGTCCGACTGCGTTTCCACATCTGTGGTTCTTGTTTGCTGCATTCTGACAAACGTGGTTAAAAACGTACCTGTCGACGCCATAGCGGGTATAGTCGTGTCGCTGTTTATCGGCTACACCGGCGTACAGTCGGTGCGCAGTATTCTCGATCTTTTGCTCGGAAAAGCTCCGGACCCCGAACTGGTCAGGGAAATCGCCGATTACGTAAGCAATTACGACAAGCAGATAGTGGGCGTTCACGATCTTATCGTACACGATTACGGTCCGGGTAGAAAAATGATAACCGTTCATGTGGAAGTCCCCGCCGAAGGAAATATGGTAGAACTTCATGAAATAGTGGACAACATCGAGCGCGGTCTTGCCGAAAACTACAATTGCATCGCCACCATTCATATGGATCCGGTGGTTACCACGAGCGAGAGAGTAAACATGCTTAAAGCCGAGTGCGAAAAAATAGTAAAATCTATTGATCCGGACTTTGCGCTGCACGATTTCCGCATAGTTGACGGCAAGTCGCACGCTAATCTCATTTTCGACGTTGCCATGACGAGAGACAGTAAGCTGAGCGAAAAAGAAGTTCGTGCTATAATTGCCGAAAAGCTACGCGAATTTGATCCTACGCTTAATCCCGTGGTCGAATTCGACTATTCGTTTGTGTAAGTTTTTGTGAAAAACAGGTGCGCGCAGAGGTAAAAATCGGCTCTGTTTTTTTAAAGCGCGCTTTTTAATTGACAAAACGCGGTATATCTGTTATCATATCTGCGGACGATAAAAAAGAGGCCGGCTTATTTTGAAAAAGCCGCCTCGGAAGGAGTACTTATGAATTACGACGTAATAATAATCGGAGCCGGTCCGGGAGGAATTTTCTCGGCGTTCGAACTGCGCGACAGCGGCAAAAAAGTTGCCGTTTTCGAGTGCGGCAATATGCTCAGCAAGCGCAAATGCCCCATCGACGGCAAAAAGGTTAAAAGCTGCATTAAGTGCAAAACCTGCTCGATTATGTCCGGATTCGGCGGAGCGGGAGCTTTTTCGGACGGAAAATACAATATTACCAACGATTTCGGCGGTAACCTGTACGAACACGTCGGCAAGGAAAAAGCACTTGAGCTTATGGAATACGTGGACGAAGTAAACGTAAAATACGGCGGTCATGCAACCAGACTTTATTCCACTGCAGGCTCGCGTTTCGGCAAAATCTGTTTGCAGAACAAGCTTCATCTTCTCAACGCAAAGGTTCGTCATCTCGGCACCGATATAAACTATATCGTGCTTGAAAATATGTACAACGAACTTAAAGATAAAATAGATTTCCATTTTAACACGCCCGTAAAAGCAATAAAGCGCAACGAGGACGGAACTTTCACCGTTGTGGCCGACAAGGAATACACCTGCCGCGATTGCATTGTGTCGGTGGGAAGAAGCGGCAGCAAATGGATGGAAGAAGTGTGCCGCGAAATGGATATTCCCACAATGTCCAATCGCGTGGACATAGGCGTGCGCGTCGAACTCAAAGCCGAAATTTTCGAGGACCTTACCAACGAACTTTATGAAAGTAAAATAGTTTATCGTACCGAGAAATTCGAGGACAACGTGCGTACGTTCTGCATGAATCCGCGCGGAATAGTGGTAAACGAAAACACCAACGGAATAATTACCGTCAACGGTCACAGCTACGAAGGCGAGGACAAAAAAACGGAAAACACAAACTTCGCTCTGCTCGTGTCCAAACATTTTTCCGAGCCGTTCAAGGACAGTAACGGTTACGGCGAGAGCATCGCGCGGCTTTCCAACATGCTGGGCGGCGGAGTAATCGTTCAGCGTTTCGGCGACCTCGTCCGCGGCAGACGCAGTACGCAAAAACGTATCGACGAAGGTATAGTAACTCCGACGCTGGCGGCAACGCCGGGCGACCTCAGTCTTGTTTTGCCCAAACGTATTCTCGACGGCATAATCGAAATGATTTACGCGCTCGACAAAGTTGCTCAGGGTACGGCAAACGACGACACGCTTTTGTACGGCGTGGAAGTCAAATTCTACA
>USKH01000124.1 GCA_900555125.1 uncultured Clostridium sp. | reverse complement strand
TTACAAAAACTACAAAAGAAAAGCATTGAAAAAGGTGAGCGTCGAAAACATGGTCGATCCCGAAACGATTGAAATAGACGGTGCCGATCTCTCCGTGCGCTATCCCGATGGTAATCTTCGTATGAAAATTAGCGCATCTACGCGAAATATTCCGGTTTTTGTCAGACTGTTTGATTTTAAAGCGGATAAGGAAGGTAAGAAATGATTATCCTCGGAATAGATCCGGGATATGCCACTATCGGGTTCGGCGTAGTGGAAAAAAACGGCAGCAAGCTCACTCCTGTCGATTACGGCGTTATTACTACGCCGCCGAACGAGAATATTGCCGTCAGACTTTCCATGATTTTCGAGGCTATGAACAGTATTATCACAAAATATAAGCCGTACGAGATAGCTATCGAGGAACTGTTTTTTAATACGAATATAACTACAGGTATTAAGGTCGCCGAAGCGAGAGGCGTTATTCTGCTCAGCGCAATTCAAAGTTGCGGCAGACTGTACGAGTATACTCCGCTTATGATAAAACAGGCTCTTACCGGCAACGGAAGAGCGGATAAACATCAGGTTCAGTATATGGTTCAGACTATGTTAAAACTGAAAAGTATTCCTCGACCGGATGACGCAGCGGACGCGCTTGCCGCAGCGGTTTGTCATGTGAATACATGCGGATTTAATCAAAGAATTGTTTAGGAGAAAAAATGTTCGATTATATTACCGGCAAAAAAATAAAATCGTCGGCAGGAACTATGGTTGTTGAAAACAACGGCATAGGCTATTCGATTTGCGTCAGCGACGAATGTATCCGTTTTTTTGAGAATGCCGAGGTTGTCAGGGTTTATACCTATCTGTCCGTAAGGGAAGACGGAATTTCTCTGTTCGGTTTTTACGGAGAAGAAGAGCGAGCTATGTTTGAAAAGCTTGTTTCTATTTCGGGAATAGGTCCGAAGGTCGCCGTTGCCATTTTAAGCGGGATATCCGTGGATAAGCTTGCCGGAAATATTATTTCAGCCGATACCAAAGCGTTGAATAAAATAAAAGGCGTCGGGAAGAAAACTGCAGAACGAATAGTGCTTGAGCTTAAAGATAAAATAGGTAAAGAATTTTCGGCTGAAAAGCCGGGCGAAGTTGCCGAAAGCTTTGACGCCGATGCCAACGAAGCTGTTATGGCACTTATGACGCTCGGTTTTACGAGAAAAGAAGCGGAAATGAAAGTCGCAGGAGTGGACAAAGCCGGTTTATCTCCCGAGGAAGTTGTATTCAAAGCGCTTAAAAACGGTTGACGGAGGTGCCAATGGAAGACGCAGAAAGATTTATTTCCAGTTCGATGAACGTCGGAGACGAGGAAATCGAGGTTTCTCTTCGTCCGAAATGTATCGACGACTACGTCGGACAGGAAAAAGTAAAGGCAAATCTTAAGGTTTTTATCGAATCGTGTAAAAAACGCGGGGACGCGCTCGATCACGTGCTTTTATACGGTCCTCCCGGTTTGGGAAAAACCACGCTTTCGCACATAATAGCCAATGAACTCGGCGTTCAGTTGAAAATGACAAGCGGGCCTGCGTTGGAACGCGCGGGCGACCTTGCCGCAATACTTACAAACCTGGAAGAAAAAGACGTTTTGTTTGTAGATGAAATACATGCGCTGAATCGAAGCGTGGAAGAAAAGTTGTATTCGGCAATGGAAGATTATGCGTTCGATATAATAAAGGACCGGGCGCCAGAGCCATGCGAATAAATCTCCCTAAATTCACTCTAATCGGCGCGACTACGAGAATAGGAAATCTTACGGGACCATTCCGCGACAGGTTTGGTGTTATTTGCAGGCTTGAAATGTATAATGCGCATGAGCTTGCCGTCATTATCAAACGTTCGGCAAAAATACTCGATATCGAAATCGATGATGACGCGGCGATTGAACTTGCAAGCCGTTCGAGAGGTACTCCGCGTATCGCAAACCGATTGCTTAAACGTGTGCGCGATTTTGCCGAGATATATAACAATGGAAAAATAACCGTCGACCTTACAAAAAAAGCAATGAATCTTCTTGATATAGACGAACTCGGTTTGGATGTCGTCGATAAAAAGTACCTTGAAGCGGTTATTTGTAAATTTGGCGGCGGCCCCGTAGGTTTGGATACGATTGCAGCCGCGATTAACGAAAACGCAACTACAATAGAAGATGTTGTTGAGCCGTTTTTACTGCAACTCGGTTTTATTGCGAGAACGCCGAGGGGCAGATCTTGTATGAAAGACGCATATTTGCACATGGGATTGGAATATCCCGGAGAAAACAATGAAAAAAAGTGATTTTTATTACGATTTACCGGAAGAGTTGATTGCGCAGCACCCTGCAGAGCCTCGCGACAGTGCAAGATTGCTGGTTTATCACAAAAACAGCGGTAAAATCGAAGACAAACATTTTTATGATATAATCGATTATTTAAGACCGGGCGATGTGCTTGTTGTCAACGATACAAAGGTTATTCCTGCAAGAATTTATGGGTATAGGGATACCACCGGCGGTAAAATCGAATTTTTATTGCATAAACGTGTAGATTTAACCGACTGGGAAGTTCTTGCAAAACCTGCGAGAAAGGCGTTGCCCGGAAACATTATTCGCTTTTCGGACAAGCTTTATGCCGAAGTACTTTCGTGCGGCGAAGACGGTATTCGTCAGGTGAGGTTTCATTTTGACGGAGTGTTTGAGGACATTCTGCGCGAAATAGGCGAAATGCCGCTTCCGCATTATATACACGAAAAACTCGAAGACGACGAACAATATCAAACCGTATATGCTCGCGAATCAGGCTCGTCGGCTGCTCCTACCGCGGGTCTTCATTTTACCGAAGAACTGCTTGAAAAGATTAAGGCAAAGGGAGTGGAAATCGTAAAAGTTTTATTGCATGTCGGGTTGGGAACTTTTCGCCCCGTAAAAACCGACGAGATTACCGACCACAAAATGCACAGCGAGTATTATTGCGTTACCAAAGAGGCGGCTGATGCGGTAAATAAAGCAAAATCAGAAGGGCGTCGCATAATAGCCGTAGGTACTACGTCTGTCAGAGTACTTGAAAGTGCCACTTTTGACGGAAAATTGCAGGAAAAAAGCGGTTTTACGGAAATTTTCATTTATCCGCCTTACAAATATAAAATGGTAGACGCGCTTATCACTAACTTTCATTTGCCCGAATCAACGCTTGTGATGTTGGTATCGGCATTTATAGGACGAGAGAATACGCTTGCTATGTATAAATATGCGGTTGAGCAAAAATACAGATTTTTCAGTTTCGGAGACGCTTGCTTTTTGGTATGAGTAAATTCGAGTATAAAGTTTTGCATGTATGTAAACAGTCCGGTGCGCGTGTGGGCGAGCTTACGACGCCGCACGGAAAAATAATAACGCCTGTATTTATGCCGGTAGGAACGCAGGCAACGGTTAAATCGCTTGCTCCGTACGAAGTGGAAGAGGCCGGAGCTCAGATTATATTGTCCAACACGTATCATTTGTATCTGCGCCCCGGACATAAGCTTGTCGAAAAAGCGGGCGGGCTGCATAAATTTATGAACTGGCACAAGCCTATTCTGACCGACAGCGGCGGATTTCAGGTTTTTTCGCTTTCAAAAATCAATAAAATAACTTCGGAAGGCGTTACTTTCCGTTCGCATATTGACGGAAGCAAGCATCTTATTACGCCCGAAAAATCTATGGAAATACAGGAAAGCCTTGGCTCCGACATAATGATGGCATTTGACGAATGCAGTAAATACGGCGCCGACGAACGTGAAGCCACAGCGGCTATGAAACGCACTCTTTCCTGGCTTGACAGATGTAAAAAGTATCATGTAAACGATACGCAGATGCTGTTCCCCATCGTGCAGGGCAATATGTACAAAAAGTTGCGACTGCAGTCGCTGAAAGAAACAATTCCGTATGCCGAATGCGGCTTTGCGATAGGCGGTTTGTCGGTGGGAGAGCCGAAAGAACTTATGTACGAAATTATGGACGAGATGCAGCCGCTGTATCCGGAACAACATCCTCGTTATCTCATGGGCGTAGGAAGCCCCGATTGTCTTGTCGAGGGCGTTTTGCGCGGGATAGATATGTTTGACTGCGTTTTGCCAACCAGAATAGCGAGAAACGGGACTGCTTTTACTCACAACGGCAGAGTGGTGGTTCGTAACGGAATTTACAAAGAAGATTTCACCCCGCTTGACGACAAGTGCGACTGTTATTGTTGCAGAAATTACACAAAAGCATATTTGCGCCATCTCAATAACGCCGGCGAAATTCTGGGCGGAAGACTGCTGAGTCTTCACAACATTACTTATCTTACGGGACTTATGGACCGGATACGCGAGGCAATCATGGAAGACCGGTTCCTTGATTTCGCAGAAGAGTTCCGTTTAAGCCCCGAATACAAGAATATGTAGAAAAAATCGCAGATTTTTGAAAAAAATTGTTAAATCGGCACTTAATTGCTTGAT
>USKH01000123.1 GCA_900555125.1 uncultured Clostridium sp. | reverse complement strand
AGCGTAATCATATAATTTCCGTAAAAATTAAAACGAGCGTGAAATTGCTTTGTCGGCTTTTTCATGCTCGTTTTTTATTTTGATTTATTATAAAAACTTATTTTTTGCAGTAAGTGAGACAAGTTTTTGCTTTATTGCGCAATACGCCTGTTCGGGGTCGTCGATTTGCGCCACGGTTTTTTCCATGGGGCAAACGTCGGTATTTTCACGGTTCATTATTTTATCGGCAAGAGTAGTAAATTCGTAATAAATGTTGTGCGCCTCGAAAACGGCTTTTGCGCTCATCGATATGTTTACGGCATAAGCGCACACTATTCCCGCTTTTACCATAAGAAGAGCGGCTGCTTTGCCCACAACTGTGTCCGCCGCCGAATAGCCGCTTAAATCGCCGCCCTCGATTGCGTTTACGAGCGGCGAAATACCTCTGCCGTCAAATGTTTTTATTTGTTCGCCTTTGCAAACGGCAAGCGAATGTCCGTCAAGTGCGGCTTTTGCTTTTGTCAGGTCAGTCACGGCTGCGTTCTCCTTTAAGCGCAAGCGAGAACAGACTTACGACAATAGGAACGATTGCGAGATTTGCGATAAGTCCCGGAATACCGGTTATTATCTGCCCCATGATGACTGCGGGCGAAAAGGGCGTTACGCTTTGGAAAATTACGACGAGCAGCATAAAGAATGCTCTGCCGATTACAAGCGATGCGGCTGTTGCGGCAATGCTCCACGCCGCGTTTTTAACGATAAGCGAGGAAAATGCGCCTGCAATGAGAGCCATTACGGCAAGCTCGGCAACCATGAAGGGAAGGCGTGCCGCAGCGGGCATGGGAGAGGAGAATGCGCTTGTCAGCAAAAAGCCGGTTATCGGCGAGAGAATTGCAGCCGCCACGCCCCATTTTGCACCGAGAACGCATGCGCCGATTATTACCGGCAGATACATGGGCAGCCATTTAACTCCGCCCGCGGCGCCGGTTGCCATATGTACAATCTGAGGAAAAGCCACCGCCATTGCGATAACTGCCAGAGAAATCAAAGTTTTTACGGTTAGGCATGTTTTCGTCGAAGCATTGTGTTTTGCAAGAATTCCGTCTATCATAATGTTATTATCTCCTGAATATCGGTAGTTTGATTAAAAAATCGGTTGATTGTCGTTTTATTTGTTGTCTGCCGTTTCAAACATATCGGCAACGGACACGAGCAGCTGTCGTATCGGAAGATGTTGCGGGCATACGCTTTCGCACTTTCCGCACTTGATGCAGTCGGACGCTTTTCCGCCTTTCGGGGTGTATACGTTGTGGTAGTAGTAATCGGCGTTCCAGTTCTTGTAAGTTTGCTTTGCGTTCATGCAGGCGAACAAATCGGGAATGGGAATGTGTTTGGGACAACCGTCGGTGCAGTAGCGGCACGCGGTGCAGGGAATAAGGTGCTTGGCGTGAATTATCTCGCACACTTTTTCCACCGCTTTGCGTTCGTCTGCGTTCAACGGCTTGAAATCCTTCATAAAAGAAAGATTGTCGTTCATCTGCGCCATGTTGCTCATTCCGGACAAAACCATAAATATCCCGTCGAAACCTGCCGCAAATCTTATTGCGTAACTTGCGTAGCTACCGCCGTTAAGCCGGTCTAAAACCTCTTTTGCGTCGGAAGGCAGATTTACAAGCGTTCCGCCTTTAACCGGCTCCATGACGATTACGGGTTTGCCGTGTTTGCGGCATACGTCGTAACATTGGTGCGACTGAACGGTGGGATCTTCCCAGTCGGCGTAGTTTAGCTGAAGCTGAACTGCTTCTATTTGCGGATATGCGGTTAAAATTTCTTCCAGAACTTCCGCGCTGTCGTGAAAAGAAAGTCCAACATGGCGAATCTTACCTTCTTCTTTCAACTTGAGCGCCGTTTCGTATGCCCGGCAAGCCCTGAATTTCTTGAAAATATCGCGGTTCTGCGCGTGCATCAGGTAAAAATCGAAATATTCAACTCCGCACGCTTCCAGCTGAGAAAAGAAAAACGGACGTATATCCTCTTCTTTATTAAAAAATGTGCCGGTTAATTTGTCGGTAAGGATGTATTTGTCGCGAGGATAACGGCTTGTAAGGCAGGTTTTCAGCGCAAGTTCGCTTTTGCCTCCGAGATAGCCGTGCGCCGTGTCGAAGTAATTGAACCCATTGTCAAGGAATTTATCTACCATTCGCGTGGTTTCGGCAATATCTACGCTCTCTCCGTCCATCGGAAGTCGCATGCAACCGAATCCGAAGTTGCGTTTTACTTCTTCAAAATAACCCATATAAACTCTCCTTTTTGTTCTATTTTATGTCGGTTCGGGACGATATGATGTTCGCTTTGGACTTTACGTAAAAACGCCCGAAAAATCAATAGATACAATTGACTTTTTGCGTTCTGCGGTATATAATGCAATTGCAAGTTCGATTATATTTTATAACTTAAAGTTAACTTCAAGTCAAGCGAAAAAACAAAGTTTTCCAAAAAAATTTTTCGGTGAAGGAGAAAGAGCATGCTTTATACGGTAGGAGAAATGGCAAAAAAGGCGGGAATAACTGCTTCCACGCTGAGATATTACGATAAAGAAGGACTTTTGCCGCCTATTGAGCGCACAAGCGGCGGTATACGCATGTTTCGGGAAGAAGACGTCGAGTGGCTGCATCTCATCGAATGCCTTAAAAAAACCGGAATGTCGCTTAAAGAAATAAAAATGTTTGTCGATTGGGTAAAAGAGGGTGATTCCACCATACAAAGCAGATTGGCTCTTATCGACAGGCAAAGACAGGCGGTTATCGGACAGATAGAAAAGCTTAATCAAACGCTGGATATGCTGGAATACAAGCACTGGTACTATTCGGTTGCGGCAAAAGCGGGAACGTGCGCCGCTTCTAAAACGCTTCCGGACAGCGAAATTCCCGAAAACATCCGCAAAATCAAACGCCGTATAAATAAAGATTAAACGTCACGGGATGCCGCGATTTACCGTGAAACGCTTGTGCTTTGCGGCGATTTATGGTAAAATATAGTTATGAATATAAGCGAACTTATCAATAAGCATTCTTTCAGATTTTCAAAGAAATTCGGACAGAATTTTATAGGCGACGACAATCTGCTTGCCGCGATAGTTTCCGACGCAGGCGTGGAAGAGGGCGATACGGTTATCGAAATAGGCGCGGGCGCAGGCACGCTCACGCGGAAGATAGCCGAAAAAGCAAAAAAAGTAATCTCTTTTGAAATAGACGAAACGCTCCGTCCCGTCCTCGAAGACAGCCTTGACGGAGTGGAAAACGCCGAAATCGTGTTTGCAGACGTCATGAATTATTCGGCAGGCGAAATAGACGAAATTGCCGGCGGAAAATTCAGACTTGTTGCAAATCTGCCATATTATATAACTACGCCCATACTTTTCCGTATGTTCGAGTGTAAAAACATGATTTCCGCAACCGTAATGGTGCAAAAAGAGGTTGCCGAGCGTATATGCGCAAAGGAAAGCACGCCCGAGTACGGTTCGCTTTCGGTTGCGATTCAAACCAAAAGCAAGCCGACGGTGACGAGGATAGTCAAGCGCACGTGCTTTACTCCGCCGCCAAACGTGGACAGTGCGATAGTTCGCATGGACGTTACGGCGCGAAGCGATATAAAAAGTCCCGAAACGCTTGAAAAACTTACTCGCGCGGCGTTTGCGATGAGAAGAAAAACGCTTGTAAACAACCTTACGAGTTCGATGAATTTCACCCGCGCACAAGCCGAGGCACTTTTGTCCGAGTGCGGTATTCCGGTAATGGCGAGGGGAGAAGCGGTGTCCGTCGAGGACTTTATCCGTCTTTCCGATATTATATGTGAAATGTAGTCCGAAATAAAAAACAGGAAAAACGTTTTTGTGCGTTTTTCCTGTTTTTAAATACAATTTATTTGCGTTCGATCAGGTCAATGCGGCAAGAATAGCTATTGCAAGCAGATTGCAAACCATCACTGTCGCTATAAAGAAGCCAAGACCTATAAGAATTTTAAATATAGGCTTGTTTACCTTTCTCATTACGACAGCGGAAAAAATCATTGCAAGTGCGCTTATTGCGCCGCCGATTGCTCCGCCTACAATGGGGAATATGCTGCACAGATACACGGAGTTTCCCCAGGTCAGAACGAATATCGGAATAATGAGCGCCAGAATGTATTCGTACCATTTCATGGGAGGCGCAATGGTTATTTTTTGTCCGTCTACTATAAGGCTTGCACCGAAAAACATGTTGCCTTTCACCGTTACGTAGCGTGCGTCCGGAAGACGGAAAGTCTTTTTGTCTATTTTTGCAAGCTGTTCGCCGTTTACGGTTATTACCTTTTTGCCTGTCCAGATGCTTTCATCGTAGACAATATCCCCTAAAATAGTATTTTCGGTTGTTGTTTTCATTTTTTCTCTTTTTTCTCCTTTGCCTTGTCAAGGCATCTTTTATATAGTCGTAATAATAATAACATATATATAAAAGTTTTGTCAAGCGGACTACACACGTTTAACATATTTTTTTCGGTTGAACGTTTTCAAAAAATAAGGGTGGGTGTCCGTATATGCAGAGCA
>USKH01000122.1 GCA_900555125.1 uncultured Clostridium sp. | reverse complement strand
AAGAAACAGGGGAGGCGGAATATGCGGTTAAAAAACCTTATAAAAGATTGTTCGGCGGACGCGGGCGAACTCGAAATAACTTCGCTTGTCGTCAAATCTTCGACAGCAAAAAAAGGCAGTATGTTTTTTGCGTTGAAAGGTGTAAAAAACGATGGCAGCGAATATGTCGAAGAAGCGGTAAAAAACGGTGCCGTGTGCATAATTTCCGAAAAGGAGTGCGAAGGATTCGGTGCGATAGTAATAAAAGTTGACGACGATCGCCGCGTTCTTGCCGAAATAAGCGCGCGCTTTTACAACAATCCGCAAATCGGCATGAAATTTGTCGGAATAACCGGAACCAACGGGAAAACCACAACTTCGTATATGATCAGGAGTATTTTGCATGAAGCGGGCAAAAAAACGGGCTTAATCGGAACGCTTGGCGCTTTTATAGACGATAAACCGCTTGAGTTTACCGATATGACAACGCCCGATCCGCCCAAGCTTTTTGAAATATTGTTCAAGATGAAAAAAGCCGGCGTGACGCACGTGATTATGGAAGTTTCCGCGCATGCGCTTGCACTTAAAAAAACATTCGGCATAGTTTTTGACGTTGCGGCGCTTACCAACGCGGGAAGGGATCATCTCGACTATTTTGAAACAGAAGAAAATTACAAGGAAGCCAAAAAACTTTTATTTTTACCGGAAAAATGTCTTTGTCGCGTGTTAAACGCCGACGATAGCTTCGGTCAGCTATTATACGCCGAATTTCCGTCCGGTACACGCACATACGGCGTAAACAATCCTGCCGACGCATTTGCGATAGACGAAGAATGTTCGCTGGGCGGGATCAGATTTGTGATGAATTTGTGCGACGATATTTTGAAAATAGCGTGTCCGACAGCCGGGCGATTTAATGTTTACAATGCTCTTTGTGCGGCGTTGACTTGCAAGCAACTGGGCGTTAACGCTCGCGCCGTAGCCAAAGGATTGAAAAACGTCGGTGAAGTGGACGGAAGATTCAACGTCATCGGGGGAGCAAGACAAAAAATAGTAATCGATTTCGCACATACGCCGGAAAGCCTTAAAAACGCTATTTGTTCTTTGAAAGAATGTTCGCAGGGTAAAATAGTGGCGGTGTTCGGATGCGGCGGCGACAGAGATCGCGGAAAACGCCCGCAAATGGGTAAAGTTGCTTGTGAAAACGCAGATTTTTGCGTGGTTACTTCGGACAATCCGCGAAGCGAAGACCCGAAAAAAATAATTGAAGACGTAGTTTCCGGTATAAAAACAAGTAATTATGAGGTTGTTCCGGACAGAAAACAAGCCATCCGGTACGCGTTGGAATGCGCGGGCGACAACGGCGTAGTTCTGATTGCCGGTAAGGGCGGCGAAAAATATCAGGAAATAAACGGCGTTAAATACGAGTTCAGCGACGCGGAATTTGTTCGCGGACTGATAGACGAGAAGGTGATAGAATAATGATACTTCGCTGTCTTGCGGCTTTGTTGGTCGCACTCGTATTTACGACTTGTTTAACGCCGATAGTAATTTATGTAGCCAAGAAGCTGAAACTGAGGCAAACAGTTCTTCAATACGTGGACAATCATATGTCGAAAAGCGGAACGCCTACCATGGGCGGCATGGCTTTTACGGTTTCAATGTGCGTTTCCTCGCTGATATTTTTCCGCGGCGACAAAACGCTTGCCGTGCTTATTCTTGTAATTACTCTCGGTTACGGAGTGGTCGGTTTTCTCGACGATTTCATAAAAGTGTGGTTCAGGCAAAATAAGGGTTTATCTGCATGGCAAAAAATAGTTTTTCAGACGGCAGTAGCTTTAATTGTCGCAATTTTTGCGTATAAAAGTCCGTTTGTGGGTGACGAGCAGTATTTGCCGATAACATTTCGCACGTTTTCGCTTAAAACTTTTGCCGTTCCGTACTATATTCTCGTTTTTCTTGCGGCAAGCAATTCGGTAAATCTTATCGACGGACTGGACGGGCTGGCTGTCGGCGTTACTAAAAACTATCTGATATGTTATATCTCGATTATTGCGGTTGCGGAAAGACTGCTCGGCATTAACATAGCAAACAGGACGGAAGCCGAAAACATCGCCGTTTTAGTTTGTTCGGCGATCGGTTCTCTTATATCGTTTAATTGTTTCAATGCTTATCCTGCTAAAATTTTTATGGGCGACACCGGATCGCTGGCACTTGGCGGAATGATAGCAGGGCTGTCGGTCGTAACCGGAACAACGCTTATTTTGCCTGTTGTCGGAATAATGTATGTAATCACCGCGCTTTCTGTTATTATTCAGGTCATACATTATAAAAGAACCGAAAAGCGTATTTTTCTCATGTCGCCGATTCATCATCATTTTGAACGAAAAGGCGTACACGAAAACAGGATTGTAACTGTATACGATGCGATTACGCTTGTCGCAGGCGGTGTGTTGTGTTGTCTTATATTGCTTTTTGCCTGACATTATCCGAGGGTTGACGGCATAAAATACTTTGTACGCGAGGTGTTTTATGTGTAATTTATCAAATATAAAAATAATGGTAGCCGGAAACGGTATAAGCGGCAAAGGAGCCGCATTTGCTCTTAAAAAAACAGGAGCGTATTTTAACGTATGCGAGGGCGACTTCGAGCGTGAAATAGAAGAAAACGATTATTCGCTTATTGTTGTCAGTCCCGGAATTTCAAGCGACAGTACGCTGTTTTCTGCGGCAAAAAGCAAAAATATTCCCGTTATCGCCGAGATAGAACTGGGATATTTGCTAAATAAAGGCAAAATTCTTGCGGTTACCGGTACTAACGGAAAAACTACGGTAGCAAAAATGGCGGCGCTTATGCTCGGTGAAAAACACCGCGTCGCCTTGTGCGGAAATATCGGCAGGTCGTTTTCCGAGGTCGCGTCTCTCGGCGGCTACGAAATCGCGGTTGTTGAAGTGTCCAGCTTTCAGCTTGAAACCGTGCATAAATTTCATCCGGATGTTGCAGTGCTTACCAATATATCGGAAGATCATCTCGACCGTCACGGAAGTATGGAGCGTTATATCGCACTCAAAAAGAAAATTGCCGAAAACATGACAAGCGGCGATACTCTCGTATTGTCGCAGGACGGAATTCCGATAAAGTGCCTTATGAATTTTTCGCCGGAAGCCAAAGTCGTGTTTGCTTGCGTACGAGGAAAAATCCAAGGCGCATATATGGAGGGGGACGAATTTTTCCTGGGCGGTAATAAAATTGCCGAAAAGAAAGATTTACCGTTTACCGAAAGACACAACTACGAAAATTTTTTGCTTGCTGCCGCCGCGTCTTCGGCTATGGGGGCGAGTGCAGAGGAAATTCGTCGCGGTATAGCAAAGTTTACGCCGGAAAAACACCGGCTGTGTTTAGTAAGAGAAATCGGCGGAGTGAAGTTTTACGACGATTCCAAAGCAACCAACGTGGCGGCGACTATTGCCGCGCTTGCCGAAATGAAAGGGAGCGTATGCCTTATAGCGGGCGGCAGCGATAAGAAATGCGATTTTTCGCAATTGTTTTCCACTCACTCACGACTAAAACAAATTAATCTTATAGGCGAAACCGGATATAAAATACGCGACGCCGCCTATATGAACGGATTTGCGGAAGCAAAACTGTTTGATGATCTGGAATCGGCGGTAAAAAACGCCTATAAAAGCGGCTGTGACAATGTATTGTTCTCGCCGGCGTGCGCAAGTTTCGATATGTTTGAAAACTATTCGGCCCGCGAAAAATTCGTCGAAAGTGTCTATGCGCTGGTTTAGTAAGAAAAACAAATGCGACGCAGGAGCGAAACGACCGTTCGGATGCGGAAAATTTGATATTACGCTTTTTTTTGCCATAGTCGCGCTTATGTCTTTCGGCGTGATGATGGTGTATTCCGCAAGCAGTTATTCTGCAGAGAAAACTTACGGTGACGCGAAATTTTTTATGTATAAACAACTTTTCGGCGTAATTCTCGGAGTGGCGGCAATGACGGCGATGTCGTTATTCGATTATCACAAGCTTATTAAGTTGCGCTACGTTGTGCTTGCGGTAAGTTTTTTGCTTCTTGTTTTAGTTTTTGTTCCTGGAATAGGCGTGGAGAATTACGGTGCGAAAAGATGGATTAAGTTTCCTTTTTTTACGTTACAGTCCAGTGAAATAGCAAAATTCGGGTTTGTAATTTTTTCGGCGGCGTATCTTGCAAAGCATCACGACAAAATTCACAAGTTCGTATACCTTCTGCCTGTTCTCGGCGTGGGAGGCGCAATGTGTCTTCTCATTATGCTGGAGCCTAACATGTCGGTAACCATGTGCCTTGCGCTTGTCATGATGATTATGCTTTTTACGGGCGGCACAAGAAAAAAGCACTTCGCTTTTCTTGCATTGCCTCTTGCTGCCGCAGTGCCTGCACTGATAATAGCCGAACCGTACCGGATGAAGCGTATGACTGCGTTTTTACATCCGTGGGACAATCCGCTCGAAGAGGGGTACCAGCTAATTCAGTCGTTGTACGCGATAGGAAGCGGTGGGTTTTTGGGAGTGGGATTATTCAATTCCAGGCAAAAGTACTTGTTTTTGCCGTTTGCCGAAAGCGATTTTATTTTC
>USKH01000121.1 GCA_900555125.1 uncultured Clostridium sp. | reverse complement strand
TATCCGGGCGAAATACCTCTAAAAATCGAATGAAAGCGCATGAAACTTGCCTGACGTTCGGAAACAAAACGTACAAACCCTGTTCCGGGGAATAAAAACGGGCACTCCGCAATTCGGAACGCCCGTCACAAGTTCAATTTATTGTCAGATTACCGACTTGGTTTCCTTTTCGTTTACGGTAACAACGCCTGCGTTTTCGGCGTCGCCTTTGTAATAACGAGCGATCTGCAAGCTTCTCCACTGCGAGAACGCTGCGCTTTCCTTGGCGGTAAGCGCGGTTTCTTCCATTGCGGAATAAACCGAATTATATTTACCGTACGAATAGTAGTCGTCAAGTCCTACCACTTCGCCTGCCTTGGGCAGCTTGCTGAGGTACAGAACGTGTACGCCGTAGTCGGTTACGACTTTGCCGGAAATAGCACCTTCGACGCCGCCTTCGTACAGCTTTCTTGCCGCTGCGGCAAACTCTGCCATATAGCTTTCGGTAGACGAACCGAGTTTGTATTTTTCCATATATCCGTAAGTCTTGCCGAAAATTCCGGGATCGGTGTTGTATTTATAAATAAGGTCGTCGAACGCGCGTTCCTTTTCGTAAAGAGTAGAAGCTCCGTTTACCTTATTTTCGATTTCGTTGTAAATGGTGTTAACCGAAATCGGACTTCCGAAGTCTTCGCCGTCAACATGCTCGTACGACATAATTTCGTTTGCGAGACGAGCGCGATAATCTTCGTAATTTCCGTTAACGGTTGCTTCAACGCTGTTCTTGTAAGCGGTGAGCGCAGCTTTCTGAGCGGTGCTGAACGGAATGAGAACGTGCTTTACGAAGAAGTGGTTGCTGTCGGGGAAGTACAAGAGCTTGGTGTCGCCGCTGATTGCTTTTTCGTAAGCGGTTTCGTCGGCATACGAACTCTTCTGAGCGGCAAGCGTGCTTGCGTAAACCGCCTCTACGTCCGCGCGGGTAACCTCGACGGTGCCGGTGATGTAGTTTTCGAGAAGAGTGAGCTTTTGCTGATCTTCGTAAGTTTTGCCGGCATACAGATATGCGGTGGTAGTTCCCTGAAGTTCGCCGTAAACGTAGCTGAGACCTTTCTGATTGGTAACGTCTTCGAAATGTTTATATTCTTCTTCGACTTTCGCAGCCTGCTCGTCGGTGATGTCCAGCGAAGCGAGAACGACCTTTTTGATGTTTTTAAGCGCGCGCTTAAGCGATTCGAGTTCGAGCGAACGGCTTTCTTCGTCGTAAGCGTTGAGTCCGGGATATCTCGAAAGCGAAGGCGTCCATTTTTCGACGTTCTTTCTGTCGTCCTTAATGAGTCTGTCTTTAAGCTGACGAGCGGTGATAGCGTCGAGAGCGTCCTGCTCGGCGTCGGTAGCGGGCTTGTTTACAAGTCCTCTCGCGATACAGATTTCGACAAGCTCGTCGCGGGTAAGCGAATCGTATGCGCCTGCGGTAGTATCCTTAACGGGATATGTGGTATCCGAATCGCTGCTGTCGTCATCATCGTGATCGTCGTCATCTTCCGTAACGGTGATGCCGCGCTCTTCCAGAATCTCGGTACGAGCGGAAGAAACAGCGCTGTCGATGGCAGTGTACACGTTCTTGTCGATGGTGTTACGGTCGTAAGTGTCGATGGAAATGTATCCGAAATCGATATATGCGTTTGCAAGGTTGAGCACTATGCGCTCGGTTGCAAGGTTTTCAACAAGAAGTTCGACTACCTGATCCGCAGTGTAACCATAATACTTCTGATAGGAGTACGCATAATAGTTATAAACCGTTTTGAAGTTGCTTTTATAGATTTTGCTTTCTTCGGTTTTATAAGTCTTCTGTCCGTCGGGCGACTTGATTTCGTACGAAGCGACCGAGATGACCACTTTGTTGTTGTCGCGCTCCTGATCGAACGTAACGAGATTGCAACCGGCAAAAGCCGAGCAGCACATAACTATTGCAACAATTAAACAAATAATTCTTTTACGCATTTTGTTCCTCTTTCTATATAATCGCGTTTTATGCGCGGAATGTATGCCTGATTGCCAAGGTAGACAATATCAGCTTAAAATATTATACCATATTACGATTGATAAATCAAACGTTTTTCAACCTCAATTTACGACAATTGCGTAAAAATTTCAATAAATCGTTATTGTTATTGAACCTTAAAGCCGGCTTTTCCTCTCCGAGCAGCTTAGCTCCGCATTTAAGAGCCACCGAATAGTCGTCGCTCCGGATATCTTTTATAAGGTCGAAAACCACTTTACTCTCGCGTTTATTCATGACAACCGCGCTTGCTCCGACGTCGGCAGCGAGATTTTTTATAAGCGCGACGTTTACGAGATTTTTAACTCCGTCGGGGACGGGGCCGTACATGTCGGCAAGTTCGGAAAGCAGAATGTTTCGCTCATCCACGGAACTTACCCGCGATATGCGCGAATACAGTTTTAATTTCCATTCCGGGTCGGTTATATACCCGTCGGGGACAAAAGTGCCGTAATCCACGGACATGCGCACCTCTTTTCGGATAACGGGCGGCTTTCCGTCCATTTCGCCCATTACTTCCTCCAGAAGAGAGCAATACATGTCGTAGCCCACTTTTTCCATATGACCGTGCTGTTCGGCTCCCAGAATATTGCCGGCTCCGCGTATTTCGAGGTCGCGCATTGCAATTTTGAAGCCGCTACCCAGCTCGGTGTACTTTCCTATCGATTCAAGCCGTTCGAACGCCTCTTTGGACAGCGTTTTATTGCTTCGGTAAGTGAAAAAGGCGTACGCGGTGCGGTCGCTTCTTCCCACTCTGCCTCGAAGCTGATACAGAGTACTCAGCCCCATTGTGTCCGCGTCTGTCACCAAAAGAGTGTTGGCTCGCGGAATATCCACTCCGTTTTCGATAATGGTACTGGACACCATGACGTCGCCGTCGCCCGAAACAAATGCGTCCACCGCTTTTTCGAGTTCTCCTTTCGGCATCTGCCCGTGAGCCACTATTATCTTTACGTCAGGCACGATTTTCTGCACTTTTGCGGCAAACTCGTTGATGTGTTCGACGCGGTTGTAGACGATAAACGACTGCCCTCCCCTTGCCTTTTCACGCGTTACGGCATCGTACAAAAGCGCGTCGCTGTACTCGGTGACATAGGTTTGCACGGGAAGCCTGTTCATGGGCGGCGTTTCCAGAAGACTCATATCGCGTATGCCCGCCATCGACATATGCAACGTGCGCGGTATGGGCGTTGCCGACAGAGTAAGCACGTTGACTTCGCGCCGTAAATTCTTTATTTTTTCCTTGTCGCCCACGCCGAAACGCTGTTCTTCGTCCAGAATAAGCAGTCCGAGGTCGGAAAACCTGACGTCTTTGGACAAAAGCCTGTGCGTTCCGACAACTATATCCAGTTTTCCTTCAGCAAGGTCGGCAAGCGTTTTCTTTACCGCCGCGGGGCTGTCGAAACGGGTAAGTCTGCCCGCTTTTATTCCGAACGCCGACATTCTTTTAAGCACGGTTGCATAATGTTGTTTTGCAAGAACGGTGGTAGGCGACAAAAACGCCACCTGTTTACCCTCCGTAATTACCTTGAACGCAACGCGAAGCGCAACCTCGGTTTTGCCGTAGCCCACGTCGCCGCAAAGCAAGCGGTCCATTATTTTATTCGATTTAAGATCGGACAAGCATTCTTCCACCGCGCGCAGCTGATCGTCGGTTTCGGTATACTCGAACGTGTTTTCAAATTCGTGCAGCAGACTGTCGTCCTCGCTGTAACGATAGGCGTCGGCTTTGAATCTCTCGGCGTACAGAGCTTTAAGGTCAAACGCCAGTTTCTTTATCGATTCGCGTGCTTTTACTTTTTGCCTGGTAAATTCCGCGCCGCCCATTTTGTTAAGACGAGGCGCGCCGCCCGAAACGTAGCGGGTAAGGCTGTCGAGGTTTTCAACCGGCACGTAGAGCTTGTCGCCGCCCGCATATCCCACTACTACGTAATCGCGCGTAACCGTGCCAACGGTCACTTTTTTGACGCCTTCGCACATACCGACGCCGTGAACGTCATGCACGACGTATTCGCCTATTTTAGGCTCGCCGATAAAGTTGTTTCGGCGACGCGTCTTGGCGGTCTGATTTTTTGCTCCCACCAGGTCGTTTTCGCATATTACGGCAAGTTTGAAGTCGTGCAGAATTTCACCCGTTTCGCCGCTCTCGCCCGTAACCGTAACAGCTCCCGAATAATCGTCGCAGGACGCGACGAACTTTTCCGCAAGAAGTTCGCCGACGTGCGTTTTAAGCTGATCGGAAGCGCAAAGAACGACAACTTTATAACCCTTACTCGTCCAGTTTTCCACGTCGGTTACAAGTTGCGCATGGTCGCCCACATATCGCGGCGCGTTCATCGAACGGAACACGTACAGCTCCTGCGGATCGAAAAAGCGATTGGTGCTTGTAATTGCGTGAAAAGAAATTGCCGGTCCGTCGAATGCAGCGGCCTTTTCGGGGTCTATCAGCGAATCGAACGCCGATTTAAGCGTTTCGCCCTTGGAAAACAGCGATTCGAAACGCTGTTTATGCTCGGAAAAAGCAACATCCATGGCGTCATAAGTGCGTTTACATTCATCAATAACAAGCGTTCTGCCGCGCATAAATTCGGAAAGACG
>USKH01000120.1 GCA_900555125.1 uncultured Clostridium sp. | reverse complement strand
TTTAAATCAATTTGTGATTCATCACCTGTTATTACCATTTTAGTGTTATAGCCAAGCCTTGTTAAAAACATTTTCATTTGTGTCGAAGTAGTGTTTTGTGCCTCATCTAATATTACAAAACAATCATTTAATGTTCTACCTCTCATATAAGCAAGTGGAGCTATTTCAATTACACCTTTTAGCATATATTTTTCTACAAGCTCTTTCCCTAATATATCATTTAATGCATCATAAATTGGCGTTAAGTAAGGATCTACCTTTTCCTTTAGTTCACCAGGTAAAAAGCCTAAGTTTTCTCCAGCTTCAACAATTGGTCTAGTTAATATTATTTTATCAATTTTTTTAAGCTTTAGCATGTTTATACCATAAGCAACAGCTAAATATGTTTTACCAGTACCTGCAGAGCCTGTTGCAAATATAATTGTATTATTTTCAAGCTTATTAAAATACATCTCCTGAGAATAATTTTTAGGCCTAATTATTTTACCATTATATGTTGTTACAAATTTAATATTTTCATTAAATATTTAGTAAAATATGGATTAATAACAGTTAATGGTCCAAGTAAATATGTTCCATAAAAATTATTATTAAATATAAATTTATTATCTAATTTAATATTATCTTTTTCTAATTTCTTATGTAACTTCAAAAAATAAAAAAAACTTTTCTTAATCACCTTTCCATATCCATAAATATATTTTTTGACATTAAAATTGTGCAAAACTATAGTTTTAAGACAATATCATGGCTTAATGGTCTCCGTTTTGTTTTTCAAAAAATATTTATCGCGGTATAATTCGTATCGGAAATAAAAAAAACAAGGAGTAAAATAATGAAAGAAAAAGTTTTTAAAGGAGTTTTTTCGGCGCTGTATTCGATATACGACGAGGAAATGAACGTTAAAGAAAACTCAGTGAAAAAAATGATGGACTATCAGCTTGAAAACGGCTTAAACGGATTTTACGTATGCGGTAACACGGGCGAATGCTCTGTCCTGCCCGAAAAAACGCGCCGGCAGATGCTGGAAGCCGTCGTAAAGTTCAATCGAGGCAGAGGTCTTATAATGGCGCACGTGGGTGCGACGCATTTTGACCAGACCAAAAGACTTCTTGAACACGCAAACGAGCAAAATATAGACGCAGTGGCTTCGCTTCCGCCCGCGCTGAAAGCATACTACAATACAGACGAATGTATTGCCTACTACGAGTGGATGGCAAATAACAGCACGCACCCCGTATATGCCTACGTCACCAACGCCGTAAGCGATCCCGTCCAACTTGCCGAAAGGCTGGCAAAAATACCCAACGTGGACGGAATTAAACTGACAATATGCGACTACTACGCTTTTGGTAAAATCACTGCGGCTACGGGCGACAGACTTAATATTCTCAACGGACCGGACGAAACCATGATTTGCGGACTTTCGGTGGGTGCCGACGGCGCTATCGGAACAAGTTATAACTACATGCCCGAAACCGCAAACGGAATATATGAAAACTTCATTAAAAACGACTTAAAAACCGCTTTGTCATATCAACGAAAGCTTAATTCGTACATAAAGCTGTTTGCAAACGCAAACATCGCGCTCTGGAAAGCAAGCATGCGCGCGCTCGGATTTGACGTCGGATACACTGTTTTCCCCGCGCACGAGCCTACGGCGGAAGAATACGGAAAACTGTTGGCAAACCTTAAAGAAATCGGCATTCCCAAGCTTTAAGAACACATCACCGCATAAAAAAACGCAGGCGAAATAAAATGGTCTGCGTTTTTTGTTTTTAGCTATTTTGTTTTGCGATATTAAACTAAATCCACCACCAGAACCTACGTATGGGATCGTCGTCGCCGCCTATTACGCGATTGTAAAGGACATCCTCGTCCGCCACTACCACGTAAAACGTATCGCCGTCGGCAAATGCGTTGTACGAAAGTCCCGCTCTTGTCAGAATGCGGTAAAACTCATTGCTTGTTTTCTTGTCGGAAAGAATTTGTTTGACCTCCGCAAGGCTTCTCGGACATACCGAAAACTCTATCCCTCGATAAGTCGAGTTCATATTGAGTCCGTAAGCCGATTTATTGTCCGATTTCTTTGTCGCGAGATAGTTAGCGATAGTTTTAAGATCTGAAACAAGCTCGCTGCCTGTGGTCTGCAAATACAGCGGCGTTGAGGAAATTAAATAAGCAGCCTTTTGCTTTGCATAATAATCGTACGGGATTGCGCTCGTCGCTGTGTACAACAGCGAGTCCTCTACGTGCGTTTGCGCTATATCCTCGTCCGTCAGCAGAAAATAAGTGTGCGAAGCACTTTCCAGCCTGACGCTTGTATACGAAAAGCCGCTTCGCTTGTTTATTTTAATGCCGGCGTCACCCCATGTACAGTCAACAACGTACCAATTTCCGTCAAGAAGAACTTTGTTCCAGGCATGACCGCCCTTATCCGAACCGACGCCCGCGTAGCCGGTAACGCGCACCGCTTTAACGTTTGCCATGTTACACAAAAACGCAAACGTCTTGCTCATTGCGTCGCAAACGCCGTACGTATTGCCGCTGTTTTCATTACTCTCGATAAGCACGCTTTCCATGTAGAAAGAAGCCGATTTAACCGAGCTTTCTATATCGAGACCGGTAACGCTGCCGTCGTATGTGTTTTTGTTCATAATGTACTCGTAAATTGCGCGTGCTATCTGGTCGTCGGTCATTTCCGAACATACTATGCTGTCAAGCACTTTTTCCGCATACGCGTACACTCTTTCGGCGGAAGTACCGCTTTCGGGTACCGGCTTGTATCCTCTTTCGGATACGCGGTACATCTGGTCGGTTGTAGAAACGGTTATGTTTCCCTTATCCGCAGACGCGAAATAATCTATGAGCGTTCCCGTCCGAAAATTGACGGGAAGAGCGTCAAGCGCGTCGTAATGGTATTTCTGATTGTAAGACGAACGCACGGAAGGCGTGTCGACTGTATAAAACTCGATTGTAATCGTCACGGTATTTCCGTCCGCTGTGCCTCCGATATTATACGAACCGGTTATACCCGAAAATTCGAACGCTCGGCCAAGCAAATCATCGTAATCGCCGTAATCATACGCCATGTAAACGCGCTCGGTCCACTTGGTGGATTTTACTCCTATCGGCTGCTTGCGGAAGTACATCATATAATCGAAAAAGTCAAAAAATTCAGCTTCGTCGCTTATATAATAATTGCCGTAACAATACTTTTTGTTAAGATAATATTTTTCGACTTCGTTAAGCGCGTCCGTTTCCGTCACCGAGGCTTCCGCGGGGGCGGTAAAATATTGATCTTCCCTTGCTTTTACGCTTATACTAAGTTTTTTAGCGACGTTTACCGGTATTACGACGCTTGTTTTGTCTGTAGTAAGCGTATACACCGTAGTATCGTCGCATTTTGCTTCCACTTTGTAACTTGCGCCGGCCGTTCCGTCCCACTCGACAGTAAGGTTTGGATATGAAATATCGTAGCTTGCGCGCACGTTTTCCGCTTTTGCTTCACCTTTGACTACAAGCGTGACGGGAGCGGAAACTTTGCCCGCTACAACGGCGTAAACCTCGTATATTCCCGCTTCCGACGGAGTAAATTCGGGTGCGCCGCCTTCGGCGACAAGCACGTCGCCAATGTACCATTCGGCGTAATCGTACGCTTTTTCAAGTGAGAACGTAGCGGTTTCGCCCAAATTTATAACTTTTTTGTTAACTTTTACGACAGGTGTAGCAATTTCTCCGGAATAATATCCCGCATAAGCGGACGCGGAAATTTTTTTACCGTCCGAGAAAACGTACGCTTTAATTTCATGAATACCCGCGCCGTTTTTATAAAGCGTCAGCGGATTGCCCGCAAACGAAACTTCCTTGCCGTCGACAGACCAGTTGACTTTATAGTCGGAAGCCGAGCGCTTGCCGCCGTCCAGAACAAGATAGGCGTCTACGGAATATTCGGAAGAGAGCGGTAATATTCTGCCAAGCGGAAACACAAGTTCGGCAGAGTGCGCGTTTGCGGCAACGGTAACGGTCAGATATGCTTTATATCCCTCATTCGTCGTCAGCGTCACTTTTGTACTGCCTACGCTTCTCGCCGTTATGGTCTTTCCGGCCGAGCCGACTATTATCGAATCGGACGACGAAAGCGAAAAATCTATATCCGAGGGTTCGAATCTGCCGTCGATATCTTCAAATTTAAGATCCTTATACGAAAAAGTACGTTGTTCGCCTTTTTCAAGCGTTATCGCACTGTCGGTGAAATACACCGAATAGAACATGTTGGTGGGCAGGAACACACCAAAGACGATTTTGTTGAAGTTGGAAATATGACTTTCATTGAAGTGATACTTCCGCCGGGCCAGAAGACCGATGGCCATGTAGATCATCAAAGGCAGCACCGCCCCTGCCGCAATCCAGAAATTTTCCATAAGGCTCCCCCTCAGTGCAAAGATATACAACATTCCTTTCTAAGGGTACCATATTTTTCAAAATTCATCAATAATTATGCCCTTTCCGGCACCGTAGCCAGACGCCCGGCGGCCTGGATCACCCGTACGAAAGCCGGAGGCACTTCTTCCTTCTGGAGGGACTGGCCGATGAGCCGTCCCAGGATGACCCCCTTGTTGCTGTAGAGCCAGGCAAAATAATAC
>USKH01000119.1 GCA_900555125.1 uncultured Clostridium sp. | reverse complement strand
GCACTTTTTGCCGTCACTTTAGCTACCGTTGCTGCACGTTGCTTTTTGTACTGAATATCTTTATCGATCAGGGCTTCTAGTTCTTTTATTTCCTGCCGCGATACATCACCAAACAAACGCTCTGCCGATGATGCGCAGGTAAAGAGAATGCCGTCATAACCGGAAAATCCATCTTGTAAATTCCATGTACATGCTTTATTCTCATATACATTCAGTCTGCCGCACTGGCAAATTTCCACAAGATCATCCATCAGGATATCATCCGCATTCTTCGCCGTCGGATACCACACTGATACCGAATGAAACGGGTCATTGCCAAATGTATATTGCATATATTCTTTCAATTGTGGCACAAGTGCATCCGAATGATACTGGTCCGGCACAAAATCTGCACGCAGCCCATAGTTCTTTAAACGCTCCGCTGTCTTGCTTCCGATTGCCGCAATCTTTGCATTTCCAAGTGCACGCGCATCCAGTTTCGAGGCAAATACATTATCCATAAAGCAATCCACGCCATTCTGGCTTGTAAATAAAAACATATCCACGTCTGCCAGTTCCGCCGCTCCGTACAAGCCGTATCCGGCGTTATTGACGAGGACGTCAACTTTTCCGAACCGTTTTTTTATTTCTTCCGCCGCAGCGTTTATCGACTCGTCGTCGCTTAAATCGCACGCAATATCGGGATAAACCGAGCTGCGCGACAAGGATATCACGGTGTTTTCCTGTCCGAAATATTCTTTCAGTCTTTTTCCTATACCGCTGCTTGCGCCGGTTATTATTATGATCTTTCCTATAAATTTCATTGCTCGCTCCGCCTTTTTCTTCTATTATATATTATTTACACGAGGATTGCAACGACATTTCGACCTGCTTGGTCAAAAAGAAAAATTTCCGACCGTTAAATTTTAAAAACCACTCGAATTTAATTTACATTTAAATAAAAAAGGGCTAAAATATAATGCGTACGGAGGTTATATCGGTATGAAATATTTATTGGTCATCATTCTCGAAAACGAAAATCTTACCTATCCGCTCATTAAAAAGCTTAATGAAAAGGATATTCACGGTACGGTTATTCCCACAACAAACATGAAAAACAAACTGCTTCACGGCGAAGACGAACCGCTTCCCTCTTTCGGAGGACTGCGCCATATCGTAAAGCCGTCTTTCCAGGAAAACACCACGCTTTTGTTGGTGCTCAAAGAAGAAACGCTGGAAATCGCAAAACAGGCAACGCGCGAAGTTACCGAAAACTTCAAGGACGATTGCGGAAAAATGTTTGCGCTTCCCCTGATGTTCTCGGAGGGACATATTGCCTGACACACCATGATTACTACTTTGTTTTCGCTTTCCGTTCCGCTTATAAATGCGGACATCGATATATTACTTGTAATTTGTCTGGCTCTCGTCGTCGGACTTTTAATGACAAGACTTATGAAAATAGTCGGGCTGCCCAACGTTACGGGATACCTTATCGTGGGTATAATACTCGGTCCGTGCGTTCTGGGACTTATGAGCAAAGATCAGATAGAAAACGTGTTCAGCGTAATTACCGATCTTGCCCTTGCGTTTATCGCTTTCTCCATCGGCGTAGAATTTAAAATTTCCAGCTTCAAACACATCGGTAAAAACGTATTCGTTATAACGCTTACGCAAGCTCTTACCACCACTTTTCTCGTGGACGCTGTTATTATTACCATGGCAATCGTTCGTCCCGACCTGGTTCCGCTTCCCGTCGCCATATGTCTCGGTGCAATCGCAACGGCTACAGCTCCGGCGGCAACTCTTATGGTCGTACGCCAATACAAAGCAAAAGGTCCGGTTACAGAAACACTTCTCCCGGTAGTTGCTCTCGACGACGCCGTAGGTCTTATTGTATTTTCGGTTTCAATCGCTCTTGCGAAAGTTTTTGCAAGCGGAACACAGCCCACATTCAATTCAATAGTCTTAGAGCCGCTTCTCGAAATCGTCGCTTCACTCGGCATCGGCGCGATTCTCGGACTTCTTTTGACTCTCGGAATGAAACTTTTCAAGTCGCGGGCTAACCGCCTGTGTCTATGCATAGCAATGGTTATGGCGGGCTGCGGACTGACAAGACTGAGCGCAACTCTCGGAATTCCGGGATTTTCGCTTTCCTCGTTGCTTGTTTGCATGATGATCGGCGCGATTTACTGCAATATGTTTAAAGAAAGCGACGTTATTATGGAACAGTGCGATCGCTGGACCACTCCGCTGTTTATGTTGTTCTTCATCATTTCGGGCGCAAATCTCGACATTTTCAATATAGTTAATGTCGGAATAGTGGGAATAGTATATGTTTTCGTTCGTGCCGCCGGCAAATATTTCGGCGCAATGTGGGGGGCTGCGGTAGTAAAAGCACCAAAACCGGTTACAAAATACCTTGGTCTTACTCTTCTTCCGCAAGCAGGCGTAGCAATAGGTATGGCTGCCATTTGCGCAACTTCGCTTCCCGCAGCCGAAGCGGCAGCGGTAACAACCGTCGTTTTGTGCGCAACGCTTATTTATGAGCTTGTAGGCCCGGTAATCACCAAGATTGCCCTGACAGCCGCAGGCGAAATAGAGAAAAAACCGAAAAAACAAAAAACGGAACAAATTTCAGCCGAGCAAACGCAAAACGAACAATAACACCGACGTTTACACACAACAAAACACCGCAAACCGAATATTACGGCTGCGGTGTTTTTATTATGATTGGTTTTTAGTATCGGCGAATAAACGTCGGATTTTAATTTATTTGCAGCGAATCCACACAAGCATGTCGCATTCCTCTCTGTTGGCAAAAGTCCAATATGGGCGGAATTTCAGCTTTACGGGCGAAAAAGCGAAAGCAGCTTTGCGGTAAAGCGAATTAAAGTTCTCGTCGGCAAAACCTTCCGCTTCAAGATTGTACATCGGATATTCGTCGGCATTTGTAAGCGCGATTTTTCCGTTTACATCGACAGACAGCGCATTAAGCTCACACGGATTGTCAAGGCGTTCGAGGCAATAAACGGTGGGACCGTAGCAGAGTGCTACTCTTCCGTTATCGGCGCGGACGCACGGGTTGGCTTCGACGAAATAGGGCTGCATTTTAAAATCCACGGTAAATTCTTTCTCGCTACCGTTTATTTCGATATAGCCGTCCTTTTCGGTAAACGCGGCGTTTTTCACGGCAAAATCGTCGCACCATTCGGGTTTACGGAGCAAAATTTTGTCATACTTGCAATCGGTAACGGTAAATTTAACCACTCCGTCAACCGGGTATTTCGTCGTAACTTTGATATTTGCCTTTTCGTTTTTAAGAGTCAGGTCGGCGTATTGATTTACGACGAGAGAATTTTCATATTCGGAGAAGAAGAAATCGCCGACGCGGGCAAAAAGTCTGTTTATATTGGGCGGGCAGCACGAGCATCCGAAAACTTCCAGTCTGTGGCGAAGCGGCAGATGCGCGCGGGCATGCTCATAGAGAGCGGTTTCCTTGTTTACGTCGGCAAGATGGATTTCCAGCTCGTTTTCGTAGAAAAACGCTTTTCCGTCAATAGAAGTACTTGAAAGCATATTGTTGTACATAACGCGTTCGATAACGTCTGCATAGCGGTGATCGAGCGCGGTTTGCTGCATTGACAGCGCAAAAAGCTGAAGTCCGAGCGCGGCGCAGCTTTCGGAATATGCTTCGAGGTTGGGCAGATCGTACGCTACGGTAAAAGTTTCTCCCTTTGCCGCCGAGCCGATTCCGCCGGTAATATACATTTTTCCGCCGGTAATGTCGTTAAAAAGTTTCAGACAGGCTTCGTGCAGGCGTTCGTCGCCGGTTTTGACGTATGCTTCGCTCATTGCGGTGTAAAGATATACCGCGCGAACGGCATGTCCTTCCGCTTTTTCGAGTTCGCGCACGGGAGCATTGCTCTGGTCGTATGTTTCGTTGAATTCATTGTGCCAAGGTTCATGGCGAGTTCCGCGTTCGTTTATAAAAAACAAAGCAAGATCGAGATATTTTTTGTCCGACGTATAATCGTACATTTTTAACAGCGCAAGCTCTATTTCTTCGTGTCCGCACGTATGAAAAGCCGCAGTCTTCTGCACCACGAAAGCCTGCTCTATACAGTCCGCATATTTTTTCATGACGTTTAAAAATTCATGCTTGCCGGTGGCTTTGTCGTACGCTATCGCCGCTTCGAGAAGGTGTCCTGCGCAATACAGCTCGTGTTCGCCTCTTTTACGGAAAATATTTTCGGGTTCTATCTGAATGAAGTGAGAATTTAAGTAGCCGTTTTTGGTCTGATGCGCAGCCATATCGCAAACCAACGCATCGATAACCGCTTGTTCTTTTTCGTAACCGCCGTTCTTTTCGATAAGGTAACCTACGGCTTCGATCCATTTTGCTACGTCCGAATCGAAAAATATGTGCGGATACGGCTTTAAACCCTTTTCGTAATTAAAACGAAGCGCGTCGAATCTGCCGGACTGCTCGAATCTTTCGTAAACGCTTTGCAGGCTTACAAAACGATTGAGATCATATCTCGACTTCCAAAATCCGCCGTCAAATGTTATGTTGTCAAAAGAAATATTTTTTAATTTTTGCATAATTGTTGCTTTTCCTCCGCTTTTATGTTAATATTATAGCGTAATTTATTAACAATAGCAATGGTAAAATCAGTTAATAGG
>USKH01000118.1 GCA_900555125.1 uncultured Clostridium sp. | reverse complement strand
CTCCTTTTTGCTTTTTCGTTTAGATTTTACCATATTTGCGATTTTAAAACAAGCTATTGAGCGTAAAGAGGCAAAAAAGTTACAAATACTTGACATCCGCGAATGTAAGTGTTAAAATAACTTAGTAAAGGAGTGCTTTAGAATGAAAATCAAAACCAAAAAGCTCGCATATGAGAAAGTACTGAAAAAGGTTAAGCCGAAAAAAAGACAAAAGCCTGCAAAACCTTCTCGTCTGCTTGCGAAAATAATCGGCATTCTGTCAAAAAAAGATTTGTCGGACACGAATTTTACTTACGAATTCCCCGATCGCGATAAAGCGGGCAAAAGTCCGTTTTTCATAATAATGAATCACTCGTCGTTTATCGACCTCGAAATAGTAAACCGAATATTCTACCCTATGCGATACAATATCGTTTGTACTTCGGACGGATTTGTGGGGAAGTACTCGCTTATGAGGGCGATCGGCTGCATCCCCACTCGGAAATTCGTGACCGACCCTGCTCTTATCGGCGACATATCGTACGCGCTTCATCACAACAAGACAAGCGTTTTAATGTTTCCGGAGGCAAGTTATTCGTTTGACGGAACGGCAACGCCTCTTCCCTCTCGGCTGGGTTTGCTTTTCAAAAGACTGAACGTGCCTGTTATTATGGTTCGCACGTACGGAGCGTTTACGCGCGATCCGCTGTATAACGGTCTTAAAAAGCGCAAAGTGAACGTTTCGGCAAAAGTGAGCGTCTTATTCGGAAAAGACGAACTTTCTTCCATGTCGGTGCAGGAGATGGACGAGCGGCTTGAAAACGCTTTTTCCTTCGATAATTTTGCGTGGCAGAAGGAAAACGGCATAGTCGTAGGCGAAAAATTCCGTGCGGACGGGTTGGAGCGAATTCTGTACAAATGCCCGCACTGCGGCAGCGAAGGTACTCCCAAGGGCAGCGGAGAATATATTAAATGCTCGGCGTGCGGCAAGACTTATTTTTTGAACGAATTGGGCAAAATAAGTGCGACGGCAGGCGAAAAAACCGAATTTTCGCACATTCCCGACTGGTATGCATGGCAACGTGAATGCGTCAGGCAGCAGCTTTCGGACGGCACGTACAAAACCGATATTCCGGTTAAAATAGGCATGCTTGTTGACTATAAAGCTCTTTACGAAGTGGGCGAAGGCAGGCTTACTCACGACCGTGACGGCTTTGTTCTTACCGGGTGCGACGGAAAACTGAGATACGAACAAAAAGCGTCCTCTTCCTACGGTTTGTACGCCGACTACTTCTGGTACGAAATCGGCGACGTGATTTGCATAGGCGACAAAAATGCGCTTTACTATTGTTTTCCGACAAACGGATTCCCGGTTGCAAAAGCTCGCCTTGCCGCGGAAGAAGCGTATAAGCTGTGTTGCGGCAAAAAACGCCGGGACTAAAAATCATTGGGACGACAGCGCAAAAATAATCCATAAACAAAAAACAAGCCTTTTCGATTGAAAAAGCCTGTTTTTTTATTTTACTTTGAATTATCTTCTTATGCCGACGCTTTCAAGGAAACGATCGAACGCGGCTGCGCCCTCTTCGTCCTTTTTGAACACTGCGGTGTTGTCCAGAATATGTTCGCAAACCGAATTGACTTCGTCCTTGATAATGAGCGGCGCTTCGGCGGGCGTGCATTTGGGATTTTCCTTCATGAGCTTTTCTATCATGCGAGCATGAATCTGCATATCTTCGGCGAGAGCTTTTTTGTCGTACTTTCTTGCTCCGATGAGGTACTCCTGCACTTCTTTAAGCTGGCGATCGAGGCGTGCGGGCAGAATAAACAAGCCCATGGCTTCTATAAGACCGATGGATTCGCTCTTTATATTCTGATATTCGGGATGAACGTGGAAAATTCCGTCGGGATATTTTTCGTCGGTGCGGTTGTTGCGCAGGATAAGTTCTACGCAATAAGCGTCGTTTTTATTTTTGTCTTTGCATTTACGGGCAATGGGAGTAACAGCATTGTGCTGTTTATCGGTTGCGTGAATGATTCCCACGCTTTCGTCGTCGTAGTTTTTCCACGCGTCGATAATGTCGCCCGCATATTCGATAAGCATATTCTTGTTTGTAGAAACAAGGCGGATTACCGAATTATACCAATCGAGAACATACGTTTCGATATAGGGATAATCTTCCGATTTATACTTGTTGAGCGCGGTAGCCTTGTGCATGGGCAGAACTTTTCCTCCGCCCTGGAAATGGTCGTGAGTGAGTATCGATCCTCCCACGATGGGCAAAGCCGCATTGCAACCTATAAAATAAGTCGAGGGCGCATAGTCGATAAAATCAAGCAGTTTGCGCACTGTGCTTTTGTCCACCTTCATAGGGGTATGCTCGCCGTTTATAGCGATACCGTGCTGATTGAAGTACGCATACGGCGAGAACTGCCAGAACCAATCCTCCCCGCCCATTTCAAGCGGAATGGTGCGCAAATTCTGGCGCAGATTGTTGGCACAGCCTTCGTTTTCTTTGCATATCATGCAAGCGGGATAACCGGACGGCTTTGCTCCGACAAGCTTTGCGGTGTCCTTATTGTTCTTTTCGGGCTTGGAAAGATTGATTGTGATTTCCAGCTTACCTTTGGTGGACTTTGCTTCCCAGTGCTTGTTTTTTGCAATTCTGGAAGCCTTGATATAGTCGTTTTTGATGCAGTAATCATGAAGCCAGTCGAATGCCTTGGCGGGAGAGCTTTCGTGCAACTCATCGAAGATATCGACAATTCCGGACGGCGTGAGCGACACGATGTCCATTACTTTGTTGCCAAAATATTCTTCCTGTCCGGGTTGAATTATGCCCTTTTCGAGCGCGTACGAAATTATCGGTGACAGCACTTCGTCGGGCGTTTCCATAGCGTCGATTGCGTCGTACTCCACTTCGTAGACCGTGTATTCTTTAAGTCCGAGCAGGTCGAGAAGAACGTTACGCTTGTAAACCACGTCCAGATCGTCGAGAAGAAGATGCGACTGAGCGTACTGCAGTAATCTTTCGATAGATGCGTCAATAATCATATTTTTATCTCCTTATGATATAATTTACTTTAGATGGTCGGTTTTGCCACTTTTATGTGACTTTCGATGGGGAAAACGTTCCACGGTACGTCTTCGACGGGCGGAAAAACCTTGAACACAAACGGCTGCTTGGTGGTTGGATGATAGAAACGAAGTTCGTACGCCCAAAGCGCGAGGTTGTGACCTTTTGCAAGCGTATCGCCACCGTAACGCACGTCACCGAAGATGGGCGTTCCCAGACTTTGCATCTGCACTCTTGCCTGATGCGATCTGCCGGTGATAAGCTTAATATCCACAAGTGCGACTTTGTCGGCAATTTCCAGCACTTTGTATTCGAGTTCGGCTTTTTTTGCACCTTCCACCGCTGCCGGTACGACTTTAACGGTGTTGGTTTCGGCGTCCTTGAAAAGATATTGGCTGAGTCTTCCCTGTCTGTCGCGGGGAACGCCGACGGTAACGGCAAGATATTTCTTTTCAAACAAGCCGCTTTTCATCTGTTCCTGAAGACGGGCAGCCGACTTGGAATTGCGGGCAAAAACCATTACTCCGCCGGTGGGGCGATCCAGCCGGTGAACGAGACCGATAAACGCTTCGCCGGGTTTATCGTATTTTTCCTTTACGTACTGTTTGACCATTGTGAGAAGGTCGACGTCGCCGCTGGAATCTGCCTGAGTGGGCACGTTTTGCGGTTTTACGACCACTATCACCTGATTGTCTTCATATAAAACTGTCAGTTTGTTTTCCATAGTTTCAGTCCTTTGTCCAAATTCCGCTGCAACCGCAGGGAAGCACTATTTTGGGCATTTTTGTTACCGGCAAGCCTATTTCGTAGGCATCGGCGCCGCCGTTTCGGTCGGCAAGTACTATTTCGAGAATGTTTTTGATGACTTGCGGCTGAAGCCCCGTGGTGTAACTGTTGATCAGGAAAAATTCGGGATCGGGGACAAGCGTTGCGGTAAGTTTGGCAAGGTCGAACACGCCGTCTTCCAGCTTCCACGTTTCGCCCGATGGTCCTCTTCCGTAACTTGGCGGATCCATGATAACGGCGTCGTACGTTTTGCCGCGTTTGATTTCACGCGTGACGAACTTTTTGCAGTCGTCTATAATGTAGCGTATTCTGTCGTCTGCTACGCCCGAAATGCCTGCGTTTTCGCGGCACCGCTCCACCATACCTTTGGCTGCGTCGACGTGAGTGACGAAAGCGCCGCGTTTTGCAAGAGCTACGGTAACTCCGCCCGTGTAGCCGAACAGGTTAAGCACTTTAAGTCCGGGCTTTTTTTCGGCAAGAGCGCGCGTTTTTTGCCAGTTGACCGCTTGCTCGGGAAAAAGTCCCGTGTGTTTGAATCCCATGGGTTTGATGAGAAATTTCGCGTCCTGCCACGAAATCTGCCATTCGGGCGGGAAAGGACGGATATATTCCCATCTGCCTCCGCCGCCGTCGCGACGGTAATGCGCATTGAGTTTTTCAAACGAAGCAAGCGGAAACGGTGCCGGCCATATGACCTGAGGGTCGGGGCGCAGAAGATACACGCTTCCCCAACGCTCCAGCTTTTCGCCGTCGCCGCACGCTATTACTTCATAATCGTTCCATTCGGCAGTTATCATTTATTCTTTCCTTTTCTGGTGTTTTCGAGTAGTTTT
>USKH01000117.1 GCA_900555125.1 uncultured Clostridium sp. | reverse complement strand
TCTATCATATTCGGGCGGAGCGATTTCTTCTCTCGCGTATGGCAAAAAGGGGCTTTACGCTTTATCGGGCGGAAAGGTGTATCTGTACGCCGACGGCGAACTTACATACGTTTGCGACGCGCTGAAAATGCGCACCGAATACTTCGGCGGACAGTTGTATGTTTTACAGAGCGACGGCGTATATAAGGCGGACGGAGATTATCCCACCGTAAAGCTTAGCGGGATAGAAGATTTCGACGTAAGCAGCGACGGCTCGGTTTACTGCCTTAAAAACGGCGAAATATCCCGTTATTCCGCAGACGGCGAGCTTATTTTTACAAAAAATACGGACGAAAACGCTTCTTCGTTTTCTCTGTCGGTCGTAACCAACAAGTACACCGATTTCGGAGACATTGTAATTACATGCACGAAAACTCACAGAGTTTTCAACTACAAACCCGATTCCCCCGCAGTTGCGCCCGAAGCCGACCTGACATACACCGACACTACCGACATAATCAGAACGGTTACCGACGATGCAAGCGTTTATCAATCGCCCAACAGCATTAAAAATCTCGGAAAAATTCCGTCCGGCGCAACGGTAATCGTCGGCAAGTACAATCTGTACGAAACCGAGCGAATGAGTTACGTTTTGTACGAAGCGGAAGACGGTCTTAAAGAAGGATATATCTACAAAGGGCTTGTCGGAGAAGCAAAAAAAGAACACTTGCCCGAATTTACTACGGCAAGGACGCTTTACGAAAACACAGCCGTTTATCGTTTCCCGACGGCAGGCGGAAAAAAACTTATCGAAAACGTGGGCAAAAACATTCAGATAAACGTGCTTTCGTTCTGCGATTACGAACACAACGGCGTTAAATGGCTTAAAGTGAGCTACAATTCGCAGATAGGCTTTATCGCGCGCGACATGCTGGCAACCAATCAGACCATTCCCGACGACGAACGTCCGCAGTACAATGCAAGTCTTAAAAAAGACGCGGACATTTACGACGTCGTGGGCGGCATATACGTTATGACCGGAAATTCGCTTAAAGCCGGAACCGACGTCGAAACGGTGGGAATGTTCGACCAGAATTCCAAATACACCAAAATACGCTATTTCGACACCGAAAAAGGCGTGCGCGAGTGCTACGTTTTAACCGAAACCCTCACCTCTTATTCCATCACGCCTTTACAGATAATAGGTCTTATCGGCGTGGGCGTTATCGCAATTCTTCTTGTCACCGTATGCGTAATCAAGTTTGCGGGAAAACGCAAGCGTATGCTGAGCGCGTCGGGAAGAAAGGTTCCTTCCGACAGAAATAAGAAATAAAATCAACAAACAATAGGCAAAAACGCCCGGATTTTCTCCGGACGTTTTTTTGTTTACGCTTGACCGATATACTTTTGTTTGCGGCTGTTTTTACCGTTCTTTATTTATTTCCCAACGCTTTTTTAAGGAATATGCCGGTGTAGCTGTTTTTGTTTTCGGCTACCTGTTCGGGCGTGCCTGTTGCGATGACAGTGCCGCCTTCGTCACCGCCTTCGGGTCCGAGATCGACGATATAATCGGCGCATTTTATCACGTCGAGATTATGTTCGATTACTATTATCGTGTTGCCGCCCGAAGCCAGTCGCTGCAAGATGGCGATAAGTTTATCCACATCCGCCATATGAAGCCCGGTGGTCGGTTCGTCGAGAATATACAAAGTTCTGCCCGTCGAACGCTTGCTGAGTTCGGTTGCCAGTTTTACGCGCTGCGCTTCTCCTCCCGAAAGAGTTGTTGCCGGCTGACCGAGTTTTATATAGCCTAAGCCAACGTCCTGCAAGGTTTTAATTTTATTGTATATATTGGGGATAGGCTCAAAGAATTCGCATGCCTCGTCCACCGTCATATCCAGCACGTCGGAAATATTTTTTCCTTTGTATTTTACTTCCAGCGTTTCGCGGTTAAATCTTTTTCCGCCGCATACTTCGCACGGGACATAGACGTCGGGCAAAAAATTCATGGAAATACAGATTATGCCGTCGCCGGAACAATGCTCGCATCTTCCGCCTTTGACGTTGAAGGAAAATCTGCCCGCTTTGTAACCGCGCGACTGAGCGTCGGGCGTCTTTGCAAACAGCTCGCGGATAAATCCGAACACCCCCGTATAAGTAGCCGGATTGCTTCGGGGCGAGCGACCTATAGGACTTTGGTCGATATTTATCACCTTGTCTATATATCCCGCTCCGTCAATGCCGGCGCATTTGCCTTCAACGAGGCGCGTTTTCATTATCGGATTACTGAGTGCGGGATATAAAATCTGATTTACAAGGCTGGATTTGCCGCTGCCGGACACGCCGGTGACCGCTGTTATTACGCCCACGGGAAATTTCACCGTGATGTTTTTGAGATTGTTTTCCTTTGCGCCTTTGACCGTAATAAATCTGTCCGTCACCGGTCGGCGCGTTTCCGGCGTTTTTATCGTAAGTTCGCCGCGTAGATATTTTCCCGTAAGCGAATCCGGGTTGTCCATGACTTCCTGCACCGTACCCGCCGCTACTATCTGCCCGCCGTGTACGCCCGCTCCCGGTCCCACGTCCACGAGATAGTCGGAATGCAACATGGTGTCCACGTCGTGCTCCACTACTATCAGCGTATTTCCGAGGTCGCGAAGGCGTTCGAGCGTTGCGATGAGTTTGTCGTTATCCCGCTGATGCAGTCCTATGGACGGCTCGTCGAGAATATACAGAACTCCGGTAAGTCCGGATCCTATCTGCGTGGCAAGACGAATTCGTTGTGCTTCTCCGCCCGAAAGCCCCGCCGCTCCGCGCGAAAGCGTCAGATACCCCAGTCCGACGTTTATAAGGAACGACAGACGTGCGTCTATTTCTTTAAGCAGTCGTTCGGCAATAATCTTTTTTGTGTCCGAAAGGTTAAGCGAACGCAGAAATTCGCGAACGTTGACTATCGATTTTTCACACAAGCGAGCAATGTTTATTCCGCCGACCGTAACGGCAAGCGCTTCTTTTTTAAGGCGGTCGCCGTGGCAGGTTTTACACGGCGTGATAGTCATATATTTTTCAATCTCGTATTTGACGTAATCGCTGCTCGCCTCGCGGTAGCGGCGTTCGAGATTGTTAACGATACCTTCGAAGTTCTTGGTAAAGCTGCCGGCAAACCGACCGCTGCGATATTCCATATCTATTTTTTCGTCGCCTGTGCCGTACAGCAATATTTGCTTTATGTCATCGGGCAAGTCGCGATACGGAGTGTCGAGCGAAAAACCGTAATGTTTGGATAATGCGCGGAAATACATGTCGCTCATGTTTCCCACGTCCATGTTCCACCCGGAAACGGTAAGCGCGCCTTCACGCAGAGATTTGCTGCCGTCACCGTAGATAAGCGCAGGGTCTACGTGCTGTTTATAGCCCAGTCCCAGGCAGTCGGGACACGCTCCGAACGGCGAATTGAATGAAAATACGCGCGGTTCTATTTCGGGAACAGACGCTCCGCAATGCGGACAGGCGTACTGTGTGGAAAAAAGTTCTTCCTCGCCCGAAAAGTCGGCTATTACCAGCCCGTTGCCTATTTTCAGCGCGGTTTCCAGGCTGTCGCTGAGGCGCGTGTTTACTCCGTCTTTAAGCACTATTCGGTCGACGACGACGCTAATATTATGTTTAATCTGCTTGTCGAGATTGAATTCTTCTTCCAGGTCGTGAATTTCGCCGTCTATTTTTATTCGGGTATATCCGGCTTTACGGAAAGACTCTATTTCCTTTTTATACTCGCCTTTTCTGCCTCGTGCGACGGGCGCTTCTATTATTACTTTGGTTCCGTTGCCTCTTGCCAGAATTTTATCTATTATCTGATCGACCGATTGTTTTTCGACGAGCGCGCCGCATTCGGGGCAATGAACGTCGCCCACTCTTGCGTACAAAAGTCTGAGATAGTCGTATATTTCGGTAACCGTGCCCACTGTGGAGCGTGGATTTCTTCCTGTCGTTTTCTGATCTATCGAAATAGCCGGACTTAAACCCTCTATACTGTCCACGTCGGGCTTGCTCATCTGCCCTAAAAACTGGCGGGCGTACGACGACAGCGATTCCATATATCTTCTCTGTCCTTCGGCAAATATCGTATCGAACGCAAGCGAAGTTTTCCCGCTGCCCGATACTCCGGTGAATACCACCAGTTTATTCCTCGGAATGGTGAGATTTATGTTTTTCAGATTGTTCTCTCTTGCGCCTTTTATCTTTATATAATCCATAGTAATACCTTTCCGTTTTACTTGCGTATTTTTGCTATTTTAGTTTGCAACTTTTTAAGCTCGGCTATACGGTCGCGCATTTTTATTGCCGTTTCGAAATCGAGCTGACCGCTGGCGACGCGCATAAGCCCGGTGAGTTTTTCCACTTCTGCCGAAATATCCTCGGCTTTTATTTTCTCGGTTGCCTTTGTGGTTATCTCTATCGTGTTTTTGATGGGCTTTATTATCGTTTTTGGCGTAATGCCGTGAATTTTATTGTAATCCGACTGAATTTTTCGTCTTCTGTCCGTTTCTTCTATCGCACGCTTCATGGATCCGGTCATGACGTCCGCATACATGATAACGCGACTTTCGGAGTTACGCGCGGCGCGTCCTATGGTCTGGATAAGCGAAGTTTCGCTGCGCAGAAAGCCCTCCTTGTCTGCGTCGAGAATGGCAACCAGCTTTACTTCGGGAATATCCAAACCTTCTCG
>USKH01000116.1 GCA_900555125.1 uncultured Clostridium sp. | reverse complement strand
TCACCTCCGGATTTATTTCTTTTATCTCTATAAATAAAATAACAATTATTTATTATTTTGTCAACCACATTGCGCTGTTATTTACAATTTTCGTCACTTTGATCAAAAACACCGCCCGCCGAAAGTTCGGCGGGCGGTGTTCGTTTCTTCTTTTATTTTTTCTTCGTCTTTATCAAACATGAAAATAAAATAAATCGCAAACAGAATAACTCCGAATACGAGCGCCATATCGGCAACGTTAAAACTGCCGAATATATCTTTTCCGAAAACAGTCAGGCACAAAAAATCTCGGACTTTGCGAAGTGCCATTCTGTCCACAAGGTTGCCGAACGCGCCGCCTATTATCATTCCCAAAGCGACTCGAACAATCAGATTGCGCTTGCGGAAAATCCATAGAATAAAGAAAAAAGCGATAAGCGCGATTATCGTGGTAATCACGAAAAAATTGATAAGTTGATCGGGAGTGAGAACTTTATCCAATCCGAACGCAAAACTGTACGCCGCCTTTTCGTTATAGGTAAAATAAAAAGAAAACAAGCCGGGAATTACGGTTATTTTCTGACCTTCGGTCATAGTGTTTTCAACAATATTTTTGGAAACAAGATCGGCAACGGCAACTATTATTATCGCCAGAAGCTCACGCCGGGCATATTTCAGGTACTGCCAAAGTTTTGCAAAAAAATTATCTTTCATCTTCAACCTCATACGGCACGGTTACTTCGACTCCTTTAGGCGACAAAAGAAAAATATTGCCGGAAACCCTGTGCACCGTACCCGAAAGCGCATAAACGGCGCCGGATACGAAATCAAGAATACGTTGAGAAACCTGAACTTCGGCTTTTTCGAGATCGATTATTGCAGGTTCCCCTCTGCGTACAAAATCGATTATGGTCTTGGAATCGGTTTCCGACATGGGCTTATACACCATAAGGTTATTAAAGTTTTTCGTGCTTTTAGTCACGTAATCGGTGTGCCCGAGAGATTGTCCGGAAAACTCTCCGCTTCTGCCGTTTTGCGGGTAAAGTCCGCCACCGTAAGGCGAAGGCTGATTTTTTGTGTTCTGCGAAGCTCCGTCACGCAATCCGTCCCTGCCATAATCGGGTGTGCGATGCGTGTCTTCAAAAAACGGCAAACCCCCGCCGCGTCTGTTATTGTAATAATCGTTATCGTTCATAAAATTTTCCTCTTTCTCCGAAAATCGCTCTTCCGAGCCTTATCATATTTGCGCCATGTTTCAATGCGGTAACGTAATCGTCGCTCATACCCATAGATAGAATTTTCAGATTGTATTTTTCTTTCAGCCGATTATACAGACTTTCGGCTTCGGCATACAGATTTTCTTTCGCATTTTTCGGAAAAACACACATAATCCCGTCAAGGCGCACGTTTTTGTAAGTTTGAATAATTGCGCATTCGTTATCTGCCTCTTCCGGTATAACTCCGCCTTTTTCCGCTTCCCTTCCCATGTTGACTTCGAGAAGCACCGGCATGACGATATTTCTTTTGCATGCCTGCTTGTTTATTTCCGCCGCAAGCTTTTCGCTGTCGACCGATTGAATCAGCGACACTTTATCGACAATATACTTTACTTTGTTTATCTGCAATCTGCCGATGAATTGCCAATCGATCGGACGAGAAACTTTATCGTATTTTGCGATAAATTCCTGAACGCGGTTTTCTCCGGCTGTGACAATGCCCGCGTCAAACAGAGCTTCGACTTCTTCGGGCGGGATAGTTTTTGTAGCGGCGAGCAAAGTTACTTTTTCCGCTGTTTTATAATTCGCAATATTATCCCGAATTTTTTTAAGTCTGCATACATCCAACATTCTTTGAATTATTATACACGATATTCGCGCTTTTTGCAAGCGATTTAATAAAAAACGGCAAGCACAAATTAAAAAACAGGTCCGCCCTCAATAAAATGAGCGAACCTGTCGTTTATTTGCAAATTTTACATCTTTTCGCGTTTAACGTAAGTTGTATGCAGTACTTCGTGGGCAATGTGACTGCCGGGCTTTTCAAAGTACTCTGCGTAAAGTTTCTTTACTACGGGGTTTTCGTGACTCTTTCTTATCGGGCTGTCTTTATCCATTTTATAGATAGCAGCCGCACGAAGAGCACGGGGATCGACTCCCTTATTGAGAAGCTCGGAAGACACGATGGGCTGTCCGCCGCCGTTTACGCATCCGCCCGGACAAGCCATGACCTCGATGAACGTGTAGTCGCATTCGCCGTTCTTGATCTTTTCCATAACCTCTCTTGCCTTGGAAAGAGTGTTTACGGCGGCAACCTTAATGGTTTTTCCTGCCAGATCAACTGTAGCTTCCTTTATTCCCTCTACGCCGCGAACAGCTTCGAAATCGAGCTTTTCAAGCGTTTTTCCGGTAACGATTTCGTACACGGTACGAAGAGCCGCTTCCATAACGCCGCCGGTTGCACCGAAAATAAGACCGGCAGTGGTGCCGTAACCGATGGGATCGTCAAACTGTTCGTTGGGCAGATTATTAAAGTTGATACCGTATTTCTTGATAAGGCGGGCAAGTTCTCTCGTGGTAAGAACGACGTCGACATCCGGATATCCGCTTGCAGCCTGGTCGTCGCGAAGAATTTCCTCCTTCTTTGCTGTACAAGGCATGCACGAAACAACGTAAATATTCTTAGGATCGATGTTGTTTGCCTTGGCATAATAGGTCTTCATTACCGCACCGAACATTTGTTGCGGAGATTTGCAGGAAGAAAGATGTCCTAAAAGCTCGGGATAATTGAATTCGATAAATCTTATCCAGCCGGGACTGCAACTGGTTATCATGGGAAGAACGGCGTTTTTGTCGGCAAGACGTTCCAAAAGTTCGGTTCCTTCTTCCATGATGGTAAGGTCTGCGGTCATGTTGACGTCAAACACTTTATCTGCGCCAAATCTTTTGATAGCCGCAACCATTTTGCCTTCGACGTCGGTTCCGATGGGATTGCCGAATTCTTCGCCGAGAGCAACTCTTACGGACGGAGCGGTTCCGAAAATAACGTATTTATCGGGATCGTTGAGCGCTTCGACAACTTTTGCGGTGTCATCCACTTCGGTGAGCGCGCCGGTGGGACAAACTTTAATACACTGTCCGCAAGCAACGCAATCCACATCGCCGAGATTACGGTTAAATGCGCATCCGATTTCGGTATTGAATCCGCGGCGATTTGCGCCGATTACGCCCACCGACTGAATTTTGGAACACATAGCGACGCATCTGCGGCACAAAATACACTTGTCGTTGTCGCGAACAAGATAGGGATTGACAGCTTCGACTGTTACGTGAGTGTGTTCACCCTCAAAACGCTTATCGTCGCATCCGTATTCGAGCGCAAGTTTCTGTAATTCGCAATTTGTGCTGCGGACACAGGAAAGGCATTCTCTTTTATGATTGCTGAGCATAAGTTCGAGCGTGGTTTTACGGGAAGAAATGACCTTGAGAGTATTGGTAAATACTTCCATTCCTTCCGCTACGGTTCCTACGCACGAAACGACAAGGCTTCTTGCACCCTTGACTTCGACGACGCACATACGGCAGCTGCCTTCGTTTGTCAGGTCTTTAAGGTAGCAAAGAGTGGGTATATCATAGCCCGCCTGACGAGCAGCGTCAAGAATTCGGGTTCCTTCCGGTACGGTGACCGACGTATTGTTTATCTTTAAAGTAACGTTTTTCATCATAACACCTCAATTATTTCTTGATCGCGTGGAACTTGCAGGTGGAAATACAGCTTCCGCACTTAATGCACTTGGTAGTATCTATGCATACATAGGGAAGGCGTTTTCCTTCCATGATTTCGCCATATTCGTTTACGCTGATTGCTCCGACAGGGCACGCGCGCAGGCATGCTTTACAGCCGATGCACTTGTCTTTCATTATTTCGTACGAAACGAGCGACTTGCAAACGCCTGCGGGGCATTTCTTATCGCGTACGTGAGCGATATATTCGTCGCGGAAATATCTCATGGTGGACAAAACGGGGTTGGGCGCGGTCTGACCTAATCCGCACATGGAGTTTTCTTTTATGTAATAGCACAGCTGTTCCATCTTGTCGAGGTCTTCCATGGTAGCCTCGCCCTTGGTGACCTTATCGAGCATTTCGTAGAGACGCTTGTTACCTATACGACAGGGAGTGCATTTACCGCAGGATTCGTCGACGGTGAATTCGAGGAAGAATTTCGCGATATCTACCATACAGTTATCTTCATCCATGACTATAAGTCCGCCCGAACCCATCATGGAGCCTATTGCGATAAGGTTATCGTAATCGATAGGCGTGTCGATGAGCGATGCGGGAATACATCCGCCGGAAGGACCGCCGGTCTGAGCGGCTTTGAATTTTTTGCCGTTGGGGATACCGCCGCCGATTTCTTCGATAATCGTGCGAAGCGTAGTACCCATAGGTATTTCGACAAGACCGGTGTTTACTATTTTACCGCCAAGCGCGAATACCTTGGTACCCTTGCTCTTTTCGGTTCCGACGCTGTTGAACCAGTCTGCGCCGTTGTAAATAATCTGAGCGATGTTTGCGTATGTTTCCACGTTGTTGATAAGCGTGGGCTTGCCGAACAGACCTTTGACTGCCGGGAACGGCGGACGCTGACGGGGTTCGCCGCGCTTACCTTCGGTGGAGTTAAGAAGAGCGGTTTCTTCGCCGCAGACGAATGCGCCGGCGCCCAGACGAAGTTCGATGT
>USKH01000115.1 GCA_900555125.1 uncultured Clostridium sp. | reverse complement strand
CGCGAAAAATCGCTTGAAATAACAAGACAAAATCGCCCGGATTTATTGGAGAAAAAATAATGAATATACACTGGTTTCCGGGGCATATGACAAAATCGCTGCGAATGATGGACGAAAACGTAGCGCTGATGGATATGCTTATATATATTCTCGACGCCAGAGCTCCGCTTGCGTGCGTAAATCCGGTTTTTTCCAGATACACGGAAAAATTGCCGGTTATTTACGTTTTAAATAAATGCGATCTTGCCAATCCCGAAGAAACCGAAAAGTGGAAAAAATATTTTACGTCCGATAAAAGCGTAGCGGTGTGTCTTAACAGCACTCAAAACGGAAGCAGCAAAACTATTTTCGGGCTTGCCAAGGATATGTGTAAGCCGATAATAGAAAAAAAAGCGGCAAAAGGAGTGCGGGCCGTTCTTCGCAGCATGGTTATCGGCGTTCCTAACTGCGGCAAATCAACGTTTATCAACAATCTTTGCGGAAAAAGCAAGGCGATTGCCGGGAATAAAGCGGGCGTTACCCGCGGAAAACAGTGGGTAAGAGCAAACGAATATTTTGAAGTGCTCGATACCCCCGGAACTTTGTATCCTAAATTTGAAAATCAGACGTTTGCGCGCCATCTGGCATACATAGGCAGTATCCGCGACGAAATAGTCGATACAAATGAGCTTGCGCTTGAATTTATCGGAGAAATGACGCAAAAATTTCCCGGATATTTGTCCGGAAGATATGGTGTGGAAGAATGCGAAGATAGCGTTTATATGCTGTCGGCTATTGCGGTTAAACGCGGTCTTGTTCGTAAAGGCGGCATTGCGGACGAAGAGCGAGCTTCCATTGCGATTATCGATGACTTCCGAAAGGGAAGAATGGGAAAAATTACGCTGGAGAAATGTTATGAAAACGATAGAGTTGTTTGAATACGATAAAAGCTTGGGCGCAGAACTATTGGGCGGAATCGACGAAGCCGGCAGAGGTCCTTTGTGCGGACCTGTGGTGTGTGCGTGCTGTGTTATGCCTTACGACGAGATGATTGACGGAATAAACGACAGTAAAAAGGTTTCGGAAACAAAGCGCGAGCATTTATTTGATGAGATTAAAAACAGGGCATTGGCTTATTCGGTTTCAATTGTTTCTCCCGAAGAAATCGATCGAATAAACATTCTCAATGCAACAAAAAAAGGCATGGAAGAGTGTATAAACAATATTTCGATTAAGCCCGATTATATTTTAATCGACGCGGTTAAACTCGCCGTTTCGGTTCCTACGAAGTCCATTATAAAAGGCGACGCGACAAGCTATTGCATTGCCGCGGCTTCCATTCTTGCTAAAGTTACGCGAGACAGAATTATGCGCGAGTACGACAAAAAATACCCCGAATACGGATTTGCCCGGAATAAGGGATACGGAACAAAACAGCATATCGATGCAATAAAAAAGTACGGATTATGCGAAATCCACCGCCGTACGTTTGTGAAGAATTTTATATGATAAACAATAAAATCAAAGGTTTTTGCGGCGAGGAAGTTGCCGCCGAATATCTGAAAAAACACGGCTATGTCATTCTCGAGCGCAATTATACCACCGACGTTGGAGAAATAGATATTATTGCTGCGGGAGAAGGGTATCTCGTTTTTGTGGAGGTGAAAGAACGCTTAAACGAGAACTACGGCTATGCGGCAGAGGCAGTCGGTGTGCATAAACAACGCAAAATCAGCCAGGTAGCAAGTCAATATATCCGCAAATATCGTCGGTTTAATGCTTCCGTGCGGTTTGACGTTATTGAGGTTTATCTGGAAGAAAAGCGTGTCAATCATATCGAGAATGCTTTTGACAGTTATCTCAGATATTGAAAACGTTGATTTTTCTGTTGTTTTAGCTGTTAAATCGGTAGTTTTAGTACTATGTGTGACATAGTACTTTATTTTTATTTTAATGAATGGGATATGTCGGGGCTTTTTCGACATATAAATAAATCATGGAAATGACCATTGATTTGTCAATATTGAAAAACAATGCGAAAAACATTAAACTAAATGTGAGAAGCGGACTGATTGCAGTTGTCAAGTGTAATGCGTACGGACACGGTGATATTGAATGTTCCAAGGCGTTGAAAAACATTGCCGACGCTTTCGCCGTGGCGACAACCGAAGAAGCACTGCGACTTGTAATCGCAGGAATAACGAAAGACGTACTGGTTTTGTCGCAGATTTATGACGGCTCTGATTACCCGGATAACGTTATTTTTTGCGCTTTTGACAAAAAAAGCTTGGAAAAGCTTATTGAAAGCAAGCGGCGTTATGCTATTAAAATAGATACCGGAATGAATCGCCTCGGATTTTCGCCAAGTGCTTTTTTGTCTGTTGTAAACAATATAAATTTCGATAAAGTGCACAGTGTGTTTTCTCATGTATATGACAATTCGGCGGTTGTACGTCAATATGACGAATTTTGCTCGGTTACTGATTCTCTAAACGTCAAACGACATATTTTTGCGTCTAATTCAGTTTTTTTCGGCGCGGATTCATCCGATTGGGTCAGACCGGAGTTATTGTTGTACGGGTACGGCGCCGATTATGTCAGACCCGTAATGAAATTGTCGGCACGTGTTTTGCAGGTAAGGCATGTATTTGCGGGCGAGAACGTCGGATACGGGATTTGTCCTGTGAAGAAAGATTGTGTTCTCGCTACTATTGACATAGGCTACGGTGACGGCTTCAGGCGAAAAAAACGTGGGGAAGAAAGGTTTGTCTTTATCGGAGGCAAGAAAAGAAAAATAATAGGGCAAATATGCATGGATATGTGCATGGCGGAAGCGGACGAAAGAGTAAAAGCAGGCGACGAGGCGATAATTCTGGGCGAAAAAATGGACGCAGACGCGCTTGCTGCACAATGGAATACTATTGCATACGATGTTTTAACGTCTTTAGGAAAAGCGAGAGCTAAGAGAAAATACGTAAAATAGTTGCATTGCGGGCGGTATTGTGGTATAATCGAAAACAAGGAGTTTGCAATGTTCAATAAAAACGTACACAGATCGGATTTCAAAGAAGCGATAATCAATTCGCTTATGATGTTTTTGTTTATGATCGTATTTTCGATTATAGGAGTATTTTTTATTTTCACCAAAATCGGAGGTCTTTTGGACTTGCTGATCGGCGTTGCTTTTACCGTTCCGCTTATGTATATTTACTTTTATACCGGCGGGCAGGAAGGTAAACGCGAGTTTAAGAAGCTTAACGGCGTTTCGGTAGAAAAAGCAAAAGAAGGCGGCGTTCGCGTACCGAGTATTTTTAAGGGGTTTTTGTATGTTGCTCCGTATGCCGCGATAACCGTCGCGCTTGCGGTTTTGTGTTGGGTAACGGATATTCAATGGTTAAAGGTTGTCGCATTGATTGTTTATATGCCTGCGGCAATGCTCGGCAAAGCTTTGGGCTTAATCACTTTTCCGCACAGCGAACCGATTAAAGACGACGCGGGAAATGTCGTCGCAACAACTATCGTCGGCGAAACGGTGGGCAGCAACGTCTTTATTGTTCTTATAGTTTTTGCGGCAATAGCCTGCCTCATATTCTGGCTTGCGTACGTTTTGCAGATCAGAAAAAGTCGCGACAGTTTCAATTCGTTTATGTCGGAAATAATAGAAAACGATAAAATGAGAAACAGATGAGAGTAATAAGCGGAAAATATCGCGGAGCAAAATTATTTTCGCCCGCCGACGACAGAGTTCGCCCCACAACCGATCGCATTAAAGAAAGCGTGTTTAATATATTGTCCAATCATATTAAATTTTGCAACGCGAAAGCACTCGACTTGTTTTCGGGTAGCGGCGCACTCGGAATAGAAATGTTGAGCAGAGGTGCCGAATACGTAGCTTTTGTGGATCATGACCGCGACAGTATTCGTCTTACCGAGGCCAATGTTGCGAAAATAAAAGCTCCGAAGGACAGTTACGGAATTTTTCCCGTGGAATATGACTTCGCTTTAAAGAAATTGACCGGTGCGGGTATGGACGTTGTTTTCGTCGATCCGCCGTATGCTCTGAAAATAGAAAACCGCGTGCTTGATCTTATAGATGAATACGACGTTCTGGCACCCGGCGGAATGGTTGTGGTGGAACACGATTGCAAAAATATAGTTCAAAACGATAAATACGATTGCGATTGCAGAAAAATGGGAAACACTTCGGTTAGCTTTATGACAAAAAGGAGATAGAATGAAAACAGTTGTATTTGCCGGAACTTTTGATCCGTTTACCGTCGGGCATCTCGAGATTACCGAAAAAGCGGCTTTGTTGTTCGATAAAGTCGTTGTGGCTGTTGCGGAAAAAAGCAAAAGCGGCGTGTCTGCCGGAAAAAGAGCGGAAATAGCAAGATTAAGCGTTTCAGACATAAAAAACGCAAGTGTGGAAATTTTTGACGGTTTTCTGACCGATTATATGAAAAACAACGGCTACGTTGCGCTTATCCGCGGAATAAGGAACGTCGGCGATTTCGATTACGAAAAAAATCTTAAAGCGGTTTACGAAGATATGTATCCCGAAATTTCAATTGCGTATATATTTTCTTCGGCGGAGAAAGAGCATATTTCTTCTTCGCTTGTGCGTGAAATTTTGTCATTAAACGGAGACGCAAGCGCATATATTAGCGATAAGGCGACAGCCGAAATCGAAAAGGAGTATATGCGGTCTGTTGGAAATAGAACTGTTATGTGAACAACTTGAACGCGAGCTTAGCGGCAGGCGCGGAATGGTAAGCGATAAAGTCGATCTTTCCGAATGTCGGTGGCTTATT
>USKH01000114.1 GCA_900555125.1 uncultured Clostridium sp. | reverse complement strand
AAGATTTCAGGCGGACTTTATCATGAATTACAAGTCAGAATGACTTATAACTCTAATCACATCGAAGGTTCTAAACTTACGGAAGATCAAACGAGGTTAATTTTCGAAACAAGAACGATTGACGTCGGCGATGGAATCCCTGTTGATGATATTATTGAAACAAGCAATCACTTTCGAGCAATCGATTATGTGATCGATAAGGCATTAGAGCCTTTGAGCGAAAACATTATCAAGCATCTTCATTTGCTATTGAAACAAGGAACCAAGGATTCATCTCTCGATTGGTTTGCCGTTGGAGATTATAAAAAGCGAGCAAATACCGTCGGCGGAAGAGAAACTTGCAAGCCGAGCGAAGTCTGTAAAGCGATGGATAAACTCGTTACGAATTTTAATTCTAAAAGTGATATAACCATCGATGATATTATTGAACTTCATGCGGACTTTGAATATATCCACCCGTTCCAAGATGGAAACGGCAGAGTCGGTAGATTGATTGCTTTGAAAGAGTGCCTTAGGTTTAATATAATTCCATTCATTATAGAAGATTCCAAAAAGTCTTTTTATTATCGCGGGCTCGCAAACTGGAATCAAGAAAAAGGCTGGCTAAGAGATACTTGCCTTGATGGTCAAGACACTTTCAAAAGAATTCTGAAAGTTCTTGATATACATGAATAGAGTCGGTGTTTTCTCTCAGTTCGTGATAGTTACAGAGCTTAAAAGCTCGGCACTTACAAAGACGGATAACTCCAACCCTTATTTACCATAAGGCATAGATTTGGCATAGTTTTAGGCATAAAAAATAATTTCGATAATAAAAATTGCTTGCATTGCTGTAAAATAGGATATAAAATGCAGGTAAAATACAGAAGTTAGCGAACAAAATGTGCAAAAAGGAGCGTTTTTGATGGCGTTTGACAGGATAAAATGAATTCCTAAACCGCAGGTCGGGGGTTCAAATCCCTTCACGAACACCAAAAAACCGGCAAGTGCAATCGACTTGTCGGTTTTTTATACAGAAAAACAAAACAGCCGCCTGTAATCGCTTTTATGTGCCTCGTTTCAAAGATCATGGTATTCCGATTTATATATGATTATCGGTCTTTGGTTCAGATAAATGAACGCCTTGGTATTATTCTCGCAAATAGGTCATTTACCGGCAAAAATCGAGCTAAAAAACTTTTATAAATGTACGCAAACTACGTATTATGGGGTATACTGATAGCAGTATTAAAAGGAGGGTAAAAAATCATGGCAAACAGCAAAAGCGATTATTTCGGTCTTGGCTACATCGTCAGCGTCATTCTTGCAATTATCCCGGTTACCAGCTGGGTGTGCGGATTCGTCACCAGATTTATGGATGGCAAGATTGTAGCGGGCATTTTGCGTATCGTACTCGGCTGGAATATCATCTGGATTCTTGATATTATCTGCATGGTATTCAGCAAGCACATTTTGCGCCTGCTTCCCGTCTGAACGCAAAAAACTAAAAAAAGCGCGGCTCTACGCAAACGGAGTCGCGCTGTTGTTTTATAAAGCAAGCGACCTTTCGTCTTTTTGAAAGGTCGCTTTTGTCGCGTCGTAATAATTTATAAATTTGCGTCTTCTTTTTTAATAAATGCACCCCATCGTTTAATGGTCAGCGCGCACACCAGCACTCCGCAAAGAGATATGCCCAGCCACAACAAAACCGCTGCGTTCCAGCCGAAAGAAGATGCTACTATCGGAGTAATTTGCGTTGCAATCGCACTTCCTACGTAAGTGAATGCGTTAGTAAGACCGGAAAGAGAGGCAACCGCGTTGTATCTTCCGAAATGCGCGGGAACGTAGGAAATAAGCGCAAGGTTGATGCAGTGCATAAGACCCACGGCAAGAGCCGCGACTATTATTTTCACGATGGATAAGTCCTCGGGCGAAAATTTATTAAGCACTAACAGCGTGCCTATAAGCACGGTGGCAATGATAAAGAACATTGTTGCCGCTTTAAGTTCATTTTTGAAAAATTTAGTGTACACGAACGTGCCCAGATAGGTTACCGCTATGCTGAATAAGGGGAGAAGCGTGCTTTGGAATATGACTTTCGAAGCGTCGTCGTTGCCGGCGGACGAAATCAGATTAGGGATCCAGTCGGTTATTCCGTCGCGCAGACAGCCCTGAAGTATGATGCCGAGAAGGATAGTAATCATGCCGCATGAAATCATGATCGGCGCCAGCTTAACTTTTTGTTTCGGTTCCGCACCTTCGATTGTCACGGAATCATCGGTGACAACTTCCTTATGGTATTTTTCGCAGCCTTTGATGACCGCGTTATAAGCGATTATCCATACGACGGACATTATAATACCCGCTATCGCTGCGACATAAAAGACCCACGCAAAGCTCAGGCGAGCGGTGATCAGCGATACCATCGGGTATAATGCGACGGTAGCCAGCTGACTTGCCGTGGAAATATGGCTGCATGCCATTTTATATTTGAACGGAGAGAGATATTCTGCTATTATTTTGACCATTGCCGGCCAGAACATTGCCTGACCGAAGCCGTTTATAGCCCAGATTATCGTAAACGCAACGATCGAATCGAACAGAGGAAACACCGCATTGCACACGGAGGCAAGCAGCAGTCCCGCAAATACGACGTTCTGCGGTTTGAATTTATCGGCAAGTATTCCGCTTATAATCTGTCCTATGCTGTACGTAATGGAAAGAGCGGCGGCAACCGTGCCCAATTGAGTTTCCGTAAACGAAGTTTGTTTGGTAATAGGTAAAATAGCCGTGTTAAGGTTTTTTCTCGTTATGTAACTGACGAAGTAGCCGGCGCAACACAAAAACACTATAATGCTAAGCTTTTTTCTGGTGGATTTATTTTGGACGTTTTCCATTTATTTATCCGTCTCCTTCAAGATAAGACCCACATTATAGCACTTTGATTTTATAAAGTCAAGCGATGACAGCCTGTTGTAAAAAACTATTTTTTTCGGCAAAGAAATAGTACTTAAAATTCAAAAATCGCTACTAAATCGGTTCATATCTAAACAAAACTTTATGAGTGTATAACGAAAACTATGGTCAAAACGCTTGGCTTTGTCGTTGACAAAATCGCGTTATAATAGTATAATTTATCCGAAAACAAAGCGGAGGTTTGGCAATGAAAAGAAAACTCGGAATAATAGCCGAAGCAATTAAAAACGAAGACAGCCTTGAAACGCTGGACAGAATAGCAAACGCAGGATTTGAAAGCACGTTCACCGGCAGATACGATTTGCCGAGCGTCGAAAAACTGGCGGAAAAAAGTAAAAAACTCGGGCTGGATATGGAATTTATCCATGCTCCGTTTAATAATATCAATTCAATGTGGCTGCCGGGCGATAAATATAAAACCATTTACGACGGCATGATTCAGTCGATAGACAGCGCCGCGGCAACAGGAATAAAAGCTGTCGTAACGCACGTCAGCAGCGGCTGGTACCCGCCCGAAATTTGCGACGAGGGGCTGAAACGATACGACGATCTCGTGGGGTACGACGCAAGCAAAAATGTCACTCTTGCGTTTGAAAACCTCAGAAAGGTGGGTAACATCGCCTATTTTGTCGACAGATACGAAAAAACCGATAACGTAAAATTCTGCTACGACTGCGGTCATGAACATTGCTACACCGAAACCGTGTGCTTCCCCGATATTTTTCGCGACAGAATGATTTTTACGCATATTCACGACAATATGGGAAGAGATAAAAACAATCCGATGGGCGATCCCGATATGCACGTTCTGCCATTTGACGGGAATATAGACTACGAAAAAATGATGCGAAAACTCGACGAATATGACTACAAAGGCTCTCTTATGCTGGAAGTTTTCTCCGGTCCGTACCCAAACTTATCTCCCGACGAGTTTATTAAAACGGCTTTCGAACGCATTAAAAAAATATCGCTTATGTAAGCATGCAAAAATAACGGCTGTCCGACAATAAAGACAGTCGTTTTTATATAGTTGTCGAAAGTGTAAAAAAAGCGTTGAAAAGTGTAAAAAATCGCAGTCGAATTATAGTATAATATACTTAATAAACGAGGCTTAACATGAAAATACTTATTACAGAAAATTACGACAAAATGAGCGAAGCGGCGTTTTCGTTCGTAAAAGAAATAATCACCGAAAACGCCGACGCGGTTCTCGGTTTGGCAACAGGATCCACGCCCATAGGATTGTACGACCTTATGGTACGCGACTTTGAGCAGAACGGAACGTCATACAAGGGAATAAGGTCGGTTAATCTCGACGAATACGTCGGTCTTTCCGCCGATAATGTGCAGAGCTATGCGTATTTTATGAAATATCATCTGTTCGACAAGGTGGACATCGATAAAAACAACACGCACTTGCCCTGCGGTACGGCGACGGATAAAAAAGCCGAGTGCAAGCGCTATAACGAGCTTTTGAAAAAACTTGTCCCCGACGTTCAGATTCTCGGCATCGGCTCAAACGGTCATATCGGTTTCAACGAGCCCGGTACCGAAAAAAATTCGGTAACGCATGTCGTCGATCTCACCGAAAGTACCATTAAAGACAATTCGCGTCTGTTTGACAGAATAGAGGACGTCCCGCGTCAGGCGTTCAGTATGGGAATAAAAAATATTCTTGATTCCAAAAAAATCATTGTAATGGCTTCCGGGGAAAATAAGGCAAAGGCAATCCGTGCCATGATTGAAGGACCTGTTTCGTCCGATTGCCCGGCGTCATTTCTCCGCGAGCATAATGACGTAATAGTTATTGTTGACAAAGCTGCGGGAAAACTTATTAAATAAGCCGCTTAAATCAAATTGCT
>USKH01000113.1 GCA_900555125.1 uncultured Clostridium sp. | reverse complement strand
TTTGTTATTTACAACGCTGTCTTTCCTTTCCCTTTTGTTTATGCAGGAGCGGATAAGTTTGTACCCGTCGCCGGCGGGAATCATTGCAAACGACAACGCTCCCGCGATTATCCATCCGTACACACCGGGATTAACCAGTCCGAACGCTTCACTCAAAACGGGAACGCAACACAGTAAAACGGTAAGTGCAGCCGCAACGGCAACCGTAATCAACATCGCCGGATTTCCGAAAACCGAAACGAGCGCCGGTTTTTGACTGCGGACGTTAAGCGCGTGCATAAGCTCGGCAAGCGACATGGTTAAAAAGGCGAGCGTTACGGCAAGTTTGTTGTCTCCGTAGTACATTCCTGCGGCAAACGCGGCAATAGTAAGCGCAGTCTGAATTATACCGAACGTGATTATTTCGGTTATCGTATGCCTGTTCCACAAGCTTTTTACGGCATTCTCCGGAGGCTTATTCATAACGTCGTCGTCAGCCTTTTCCATGCCGAGCGCAAGCACCGGGAAACTGTCGGTAATGAGATTTATCCACAGTAGTTGTGTGGGACGCAAAAATTCGTAGCGGAAAAACAGCAGCGCGGCAGCGAATACGGTGATAACTTCCGCGGCATTTGTCGCAAGAAAGAAACATATTGTCTTTTTTATGTTGGCAAATATCCGTCTGCCTTCGCGTACAGCTCCTACTATCGTAGAAAAATTATCGTCGGCAATAACCATATCCGCCGCGTTTTTTGTAACTTCGGTGCCGCTTTTTCCCATTGCGACGCCTATATCGGCTTTCTTAAGCCCCGGCGCGTCGTTTATTCCGTCTCCCGTCATCGCCACCACTTCGCCGTTATTTTGCAGCGCTTCCACTATTGCACGCTTATCCGCCGGCGAGACCCTTGCAAAAACCCCGATTTTTTTCACGGCTTCGCTTTTTTGTTTTTCGTTCATTGCGGCAAAACTTTCGCCCGTGGTCGCCTCGCCCTCTATACCAAGTCTCGAAGCAACCGCACGCGCCGTAACGAGATGATCGCCCGTAATCATAACGGCTCGTATGCCCGCTTTTTTACACTCGGAAACCGCCTCGGCGGCACCTTTTTTAGGCGGATCGAAAAAGCCCGCGACGCAAATAAAAATCATGTCGCTTGGTTTAATTTCGCCGTCGCAACCGTTAAACGCAAAGGCAAGGACGCGAAGAGCGCGCTCACCCATTTTTTCGCACGTTTTCATAAGTTCGGCTTTCTTTCCGATATCGAGCGGTAATACTCTGCCGTTTTCGATGTATCGGTTGCAACGCGCTATTATTACGTCGAATCCGCCCTTATGAAAAGCTTTTTCTCCTTTTTTTACGCTCATCATGCGCTGTTCTGAAGAAAACGGAATTACTTGGTCTTTGCTTTTCGCCCAGTCAACTGAGTTATCGTGCAGGTAATTTATAATAGCCTTTTCGGTGGAATCGCCCGAAATATCGGGATAATCGCCGGTGACCGCGTGGCAGTGCGACGCGCATTCGTAAAAAGCCGCTATATCCGATCGGGCGGCAAATTTTTCGTCGCCGGACGAAAACGCTAATTTTTCCAGTCGCATGCGGTTTTCGGTGAGCGTTCCCGTTTTATCCGAGCAGATACAACTGCAACTTCCAAGCGTTTCCACTGCGTGAAGCTTTCGTATTACCACGCGGGCTTTGCTCATTTTCTGCACGCCCATAGCCATGATTATGGTGACAACCGCGGGCATTCCTTCGGGGATAGCCGCAACCGCGATGGCGACGGCGGACATAAACGACGACAAAAGAGTGTTTCTGCCCGCGATGAGAGAACAGACGAAAACCACTACGGCAACGCTTATTACCGCAATGGAAATGACGCGACCAAGCACGTCCAGACTTTTTTCAAGCGGACTTTTAGGCGGTTTTTCACGGCTTATCGAGCGCGCGATTGCGCCTATTTCGGTGCCTTCGCCCACGGCTACGACCACTCCTTTGCCAAAACCCGAACAAACGGGCGACGACGAATACGCCATGTTTTTCCTGTCGCCGAGCGGCAACGTTCCGCGAAGAGTAAACGAAGTTTTGCGTGCCGCTTCGCTCTCTCCGGTAAGCGAGCTTTCGTCGGTAGCCAGTCCGTCCGAGAAAATTATGCGGCAATCGGCAGGTACCACGTCGCCCGCTTTTAATTCTATAACGTCGCCTGGAGTCAGCATCCTCGAAGGCAAAACGATAAGTCTTCCGTCGCGGTAAACCCTCGCTTCTCCTTCCGACATTTTTTTAAGCTTTTCGATGGCTTTGTCGGCACGGTATTGCTGAATAAATCCGACTATCGCATTGAGAAAAATTATGAATATTATTATAAAAGTATCCACAAGGTCGCTGCCGTCGCGCGTAATCGCCGCAATAACGCCGGATACAGCCGCCGCTCCCACTAAAAGCAACGTCATAAGATCGGTAAACTGCATGAGAAGCAGCATTATCCACGACGTCTTTTTTTGGCTTTTAAGGCTGTTCTCGCCGCAGTCCGCCAGTCTTTTTTTCGCTTCTTCGCCCGACAGCCCGCTCGCGCTTGTTTTAAGTTCGTCGAAAACGTCGCCCGGATCGAGATTATACCAGTTTTTCATTCATGCACCTCTTTACGGCTATGTTTATTCCCGCCGACTGCCGGTTATACTTTGCCACAAGCGAAAAAAATGTCTGTTTTTGCCTCCCGATCTTTTTTTTCGTGCCGTCGCGTTATAATTATCGAAAACGTATCGGATACGTTTAAACAGTACGATTACGGAGGTTTAATAATGGAAAACAGAACTTTTTCCGCAAAAAAAACTCTTTTGGTGTGCCTGACCACGGCGATAGTGGCGACTTTTGCCGCGGTAGCAGTTAAGGCACTTATGCCTGTCCTTGCAAAAAACGGCATAAACCCGCCTGTTCCGGTTACAACTCCGGCGGACGACGGGCACGCCGCAGGCGGCAGCGAAATTTCGCTTGACCCGAATTTATCGAGCGAAGTGTTCATTGCAGACGGACAGGCGATTTTCGCAGAAAATTACACGGACGGAATTTTTGTCGTTTACAACGACGAACAAAGCGGATTTGCTCTTAAAACCGACAAAAAAGCTACTGCGATAAAGCAGGTGCGACTGGACGGCAAGGCGACTGCCGCATGCGTTTCCGGCGACAGATTATACGTCGTAACGGTAAACGGTAATTCTACGCGCGTTGTATCCGTCGACTTCGACAACGGGAATAACGGCGTTTCGCGCTCGTACGACAACCAGAAGGCGCTGTTTGCGGCGGGATTCGACGACGGCGCGGCGATGTTTTTTTGGTCCGAAGGCGACGCGGGGAAACGCCTTGTTTTCCGCTTTTACGCGGACGGCGAAGAAAAAGTCGAGAGGTACGCGATAACGCAATACGACCTTTCCCCCGTCGATTTATATCGGATAGGCGACAATTTCAAGCTGTTCTTCTCCTATTATTCCGAGTTTTCGGCAGGCGGAGGCTACGCCGACTTTTCGCTTTCCTCGATAACGGCGAAAGTATCGCTCATCGAACGAAATCGCGGTTACACTCTTTTTTCGGCTATTCCGAGAGAAAACAGTTACGCGCTTTTGTGCGGCGGCGACGACGGCGCGTTTATAATGCAGCTGGACGAAAAACTGATGCGAAGCAAAAAATTCGACCTTGGCGCAGATAAACCGACGGGCGGAAAAATGAGTTTCGACGGCAAAAATTACTATTCTCTTTTATTGTTTGAAAAGGGCGGCAAAGCGTTTAAAATGAGCGGCGATTTTACCTCAAACGAGCAAATAAACCGATACGACGACATGCGGGCGATTGCGGGCGAAATGAATACCGGTGGCAGACTTGTTCATCTTCTTTCCGGCGAAAAAATGTTTTTCCTGACTTCCACGGAAGGACTTTTCAGTAAAAAGGTCAACTATCCGGACTACGAGCCGATATCTCTCGTAAAAGTCAGCGGCGGCTGCGCCGCGCTTTGCAACAAGCTTTCGGATAACGGGAAAAGCAAAGTTTACGCCTGTGTTTTCAATTAAATTTGCCTATTGCTTGACAAAGCGGAATTTATGCGGTATACTTTCACGTGGGCTTAAGGATTTTATCCGCCCGAACAACACAAAACGATAAAATTTTTCAAGGAGAAATATTATGTCGGTAACAGCATTGGTAGGCGCTCAGTGGGGCGACGAAGGAAAAGGCAAAACCATCGACATACTCGCTTCGCAGGCGGATATGGTCGTACGCGCTCAGGGAGGAAGCAACGCGGGACACACGGTCGTAGCGGACGGAATAACGCACAAGCTGCGTCTTATTCCCAGCGGTATTCTTTACCCGAACACCGTTTGCGTAGTGGGAAACGGAACGGTTATCGCTCCTCCGGTCATTCTGAAGGAAATGGCTCAACTTAAAGAAAACGGAGTCAGCCTTAAAAATCTTAAAATAGACGCGCGCGCTCACGTCATTCTTCCTTACCACATCGCTATTGACACGTTAAGCGAAAAAATGCGCGGCTCAGGCGACATCGGAACCACCAAAAACGGTATCGGACCGTGCTATATGGACAAAGCGGAAAGAAGCGGCATCCGTATTATCGATCTCATCACCCCCGAAGTCTTCAAAGAAAAACTTTTCAAAAACGTAGAAAACAAAAACAAGCTGTTAAAGTATGTTTACGGCGGCGAAGAAATGGACGCTCAGGCAATCTACGACGAATATTGCGGTTATGCCGAGCAGCTTAAACCCTTTGTTACCGACACTTCTGTTCTCATCTACGACGCTATCAAAGCAGGTAAAAACGTTTTGTTCGAAGGCGCGCAGAGATCGGAAGA
>USKH01000112.1 GCA_900555125.1 uncultured Clostridium sp. | reverse complement strand
TTACAAAATGCGAAATACCTTCGGTGGAAGCGTGAGCGCGGTGAGCGGTTCCGAATGCGTCGTTTACGAAAATGTCTGCGAAAGAAGCCAGTTTCTTGGCGAATTCGGGGTCGTTTTTCTCTTCTTCTTTATGGAAACGAACGTTTTCGAGCAGAACGGCTTCTCCGTTTTTGAGCGCAGTTACCTTTTTCTGAGCGTCTTCGCCGATGACGTCGTTTGCCATGGTTACTTTGCCGCCGAGAAGCTGGTTAAGTCTTTCCGCAACCGGCTTTAAGCTGAATTTCGCTTCCGGTCCGTTCTTCGGACGACCGAGGTGCGAAGCAAGAACTACTTTCGCGCCGTGATCGAGCAGATACTTAATGGTGGGCAGAGCGCCCTGAATTCTGTTTTCGTCGGTGATTTTGCCGTTTTCGTCCAGCGGAACGTTGAAGTCGCAACGAACGAAAACTCTTTTTCCCTCGACGTTTACGTCTCTTATTGTCTTTTTGTTCATAAAAATAATACTCCTTGGGGTTTATTTTATTTTCGGTTATATTGTATTCCTTTTTGCGCGAATAGTCAAGCCTTTTTCGGCTTTTTTGCGTTATTTCCGTACTTTTCTATCGATTGACGATTTGAGATAAACGCCAACCGACGACGCGCCGCTTTTATTCCGCTTTATTCCGTCGTGACGCCGGTTACGGTATAGTCCGCGGCTTCCACCTCCTCTTTCATTTTTTCGACGTCGGCTGTTTCCGAGGCAACGACAACGGCTGTCCCCTTTTCGTGACTTGCCCGAACCGATTTAACGCCCTCAACCTTCATAAGCGACGTTTCGATTGTATTTTCGCAGTGCGGACACATCATTCCTTCTATCGAAAGAATTACCGTTTTTTGCGCGGTTTTGCCATCTTCTTTGGGGTTTTTACGCTTGTTTTTGCGTTTTTTGTCGCGACGGGCGTCGTTAACCTTAAACAGGTTGAGACGAAGCGCGTTCATCACCACGCAGAAGCTGGAAAGGCTCATTGCGGCTGCGCCCCACATGGGGTTGAGCGTAAGCCCGGCAAAAACCAGGCAGCCTGCTGCTACCGGAATGCAGATTACGTTGTACGCAAACGCCCAGAACAGATTTTCGTGAATATTGCGGACGGTTGCGCGGCTTAGTCGTATTGCGGCGGAAACGCCTTTCAGACTTCCGTTTACAAGCACGACGTCGGCGGCGTTTTTGGCTACGTCGGCACCTGCTCCTATAGCTATCCCTACGTCCGCGCGGGTAAGAGCGGGAGCGTCGTTTATTCCGTCGCCCACCATTGCCGTTTTGCCGCTTTTGCGAAGATTCGCCACGGCGGCTTCCTTGCCGTCGGGCAGAACGCCGGCTATAACCTCGTCCACTCCCGCAGCCGAGCCTATCGCTCTTGCTGTGCGTTCGTTGTCTCCGGTTATCATAACCACACGGACGCCCATGTCTTTGAGTTCTTTAATCGCTTCGGCACTGTCCGGTTTAATCTCGTCGGCAACGGCTATTATTCCCTTGAATGCATCATTCTCGCAGAACAAAAGCGGCGTTTTTCCCTCTTCCGACAATCGATTTGCAGCCAAAATCGCCTCGTTTGATAGCTTTATTTTATCCGATACGAATTTAAGGCTGCCACCGGTAAGCGCAGCTCCATTTACCGTCGCTTTAACTCCGTTTCCGGGTAACGCGGCGAAATTCTCCGCCGCAGCGAAAGCCACTCCGTCCGCTCTGCCCTTCTCCATAACCGCCTTGGCAAGCGGATGTTCGCTTTTTTCTTCCAGCGAGCAGGCAAGCGACAGAAGTTCGTTTTCCGTGCATCCGAACGGTATTATATCGGTGACGGCAGGCGTGCCGCTTGTAATGGTTCCCGTTTTATCCAGCGCGACAATATCCACTTTGCCGGCTTCCTCCAGCGAGGTTGCGGTTTTGAACAGAACGCCGCTCTTTGCCCCCATTCCGCTGCCCACCATTATAGCAACCGGAGTAGCCAGTCCGAGCGCGCACGGACAGCTGATGACCAGCACCGAAATGGCTCTTGCAAGCGCAAAATCGAACGCTCTGCCGACAATCAGCCAAACTATTAAAGTAACGGTTGCTATTCCTATTACGGCAGGCACGAACACTCCCGAAACCTTATCTGCTATTTTTGCGATGGGTGCCTTGGTCGCCGACGCGTTTTCCACTGTTTTTATTATCTGAGAGAGCGTTGTGTCCTCCCCCACGCGAGTAGCTTTGCAGCGCAAAAATCCCGACTGATTGATAGTTGCCGCCGAAACGCGATCGCCGGTCTGCTTGTCCACGGGAATGCTTTCGCCGGTGAGAGCCGACTGGTTTACGGCACTTTCTCCGTCCACAACCACTCCGTCCACGGGTATACTTTCGCCGGGACGTACGACAAATTGGTCGCCCTTTTGTACCTGTTCGACGGGAACGGTTACTTCTTTTCCGTCCCGAACGACAGTTGCCGTTTTGGGAGCCAGGTCCATAAGGCTTTTAAGCGCGTTGGTGGTTTTGCCCTTGGAAAAACATTCCAGCGTTTTACCTACGGTAATCAGCGTGAGTATCATGGCAGCCGACTCGAAGTAGAATTCGTCCATATATTTCATCGCCGCTTCCGAGCCGTAGTGAAGCTGCGCGTACGACGTCATAAAAAGCGCAACCACGCTCCATAAAAACGACACGCCCGAACCGAGCGCGACCAGCGTGTCCATATTTGGCGCTTTGTGAATGACGGCTTTGAATCCGCTTATAAAAAATTTTTGGTTTATCACCATGACTATCGCGGCAAGCAGCAACTGAATAAGCCCCATAGCCACGTGGTCGCCCTCCATAAAAGGAGGCACGGGAAATACTTTGGGCAGCATCATATGCCCCATCGAAAAATACATGAGAATAAGCGTAAACGCCGCCGACCAGCAAAGCCGCTTTACGAGTTTGGGCGTTTCGCTGTCTTCTATATCTTTTTTGGAAGTCGCTTTCGCCTCGCCCTTGACGCTTGCTCCGTAGCCCGCTTTTTTAACCGCCTCGATAATATCCCGGTCGCTTGCCGAGCCTTCCACCCCCATGGAATTAGTGAGAAGATTGACCGAACACGAGGTTACTCCCTCCACGCCGGACACGGCTTTTTCTACGCGCGCGCTGCAAGCGGCGCAGCTCATACCGGTAACCGAATATTGTTTCATTATAATTCTCCTTAAAACATTGACCTTTTCACATGGAAACAGCCGAATTTCGCCTTACCGACTCGTTTTGCAATAGTATCTTCTTTGCCAAGAACATATATTCGGCAAGCGCACGCGGGTTTTACCCTACCAAAAAGGTCGGTTATATAATAACACCGAAATAACAGTTTGTCAACCGTTTGGCTTATATAAAAAAGCGACGTTTCTTTCGCCGCTCTTTCGTTTTCATATTTCGGCTATCTCGTCGTCATATCGAACGGCAGATGTCTTACGTCCGAAAAGGATAAAATTTCGGGAACGATTATTTCCTTTTCTTCGTCGAATTCTATAATCGTAACGCCGGTGTGATAATTGTATATGCGGGTAAGCGACGGATACGGGATGTCGGTTATCGCCGACAATACGGCATATCCCGCGCCCTCGTGAGCAAACAGCGCAACCTTTTTATACTTTGCGCCGATGCATTTGTACGAATTGGTCACCCTGTCGTGGGAAAAACCGAGCGAAAGCATGAATTCGTCGGCAAAATCGCAATACCACCGCACGTTTTCGCCGACTTTTTCTCCGAATAAGGGAGCATTCCACCATTCTTTTCCTTCGTCCTGCGCTATTGCAAGCGCGCGGATGCCATCATCGTTCTGATAAAACCAGCGGTTCCCTTCCGGCGTTGCCTGCGAAAACCTCTGCCATGCGCATTCTTCGTCGCATTTATCGAGAATTTTTATTTCTTTGCCAAGCATGTTTGCCGTAGGCATCGCCGTTTGCACAGCCCGGCGGGAAGGCGAAGAAAACACTGCGTCGACGTCGCGCAAGTCCGGTCGGCGAGAAAGAAGCAAAGCCTGTTTCTTTCCCGTTTCCGTAAGACAGTTTATTTCGTAGTTCGGTTGCCCATGGCGAATATAGTAAAAAATCATATGCTTACCTGTGAATCACGTCAATTACAACGCTAAAATATAATGTTTATTTGTCAAATTCGTCGGCAGTGTTGCGATCGGGCGATCCCATAAAGCCGATTTGCGCAAAGTCGCGCGGGTGCGAACGAATTATATAATCGATATACGAGCCGATAATCTTTGCCGTAAGCGCATAGCCCATGGGGTTTAAATGTCCGCCCAGATAAAAGTTGCGGCGAAACTCGTCGTCGTATGTAACGCAATATTTATGCAAGTCTAAAACGTATGTATTTTCAAACAATCCGGCAATAGCATAAACAGCGTTGCGAAGAGTCTGCTCGTCCTCTTTGTTCTGAAAGGTTGCTTTCGGCGGAACGACGAGAAAGAATTTTGCGTCCGCATTTATGCTTTTATACCGCTGAATTATACGACAGTAATATCCGATAAACGTAGGTTTATTGCTTTTCCAATCGCTTAAATCGACGTCGGACACGTCGCCCACCGTCTTATGCTGGCAAAAAACGTCGTTTACTCCCAAGGCGATTATATAAGCCGTGCAGAATTTATCCGCGCTCCAATATCCCTTATCGTCGGCAAAAGAATTGCAGTACCATTCCGCAGTCATTCCTCCGCTCGAAAAGTTATACACGCGACTGCCGGTCATACGGGCAAGGAACTGACCCCACGAATATTCGAAACGGTCGCGATAGGTCTTACCTCCTTCGGCATTTGTTCCCTCGAACTCGCCCGACGA
>USKH01000111.1 GCA_900555125.1 uncultured Clostridium sp. | reverse complement strand
GAAAGGAATTCCTGACGAAAAAGGGACGGAACGTAGTTTATTAAGCGTGTAAAATTTTCACGCCTTAATCTTATTATCCCCGTATCCTTTTATTTCAGGTTGCGGGGTTTTGTTTTTTATTCGATATTAAAAAAGACCTCAAACAAATATCAAAAAGGAGATACAAATATCTGAAAATGGAAAAAAGAATTGCCGTAGTAAGCATAATAGTGGAAGACAGAGCCGAAACCGATAAAATAAACACGCTTTTGCATGAGTTCCGCGAGTATGTAAAAGGAAGGCTTGGGCTTCCGGCAGTCAATCCCGGAGTTTCGGTAATTTGCGTTGTAATAGACGCGCCCGGCGATATAATTAACGCCGTAACGGGTAAAATAGGAATGATTGAGGGTGTTAAGGCAAAAACTCTTATAAGATAGTTTTTTATTAACGATTTTTTCGAGAAAGTTGTTTAATGATAAAGTTTAGTAAATTTTTTTTCAAGCGAAGAAAAAAGAAGCAAAAAAGTCGCCGGGACACTTGCGGCTGTGTCCCAAACCCCGCAACGCTCTTTTGGTATGAGAGAAAATAAACGCTTGTTTTCTCACTGTAGGGACAGACGTCCTCGGCTGTGTGTAGTAACTTCTTTTTCAAGTGCTGAAAAAGAAGCAAAAAGGCACCGGGACACTTGCGGCTGTGTCCCGGACCCCGCAACGCTTTGTCCCGGACCCCGCAACGCTTTTTTTAGAAAGTTTTGCTACTTTTTTAACAAAAAAGAAAGGAGATTGTTTTTTATACGAAGCAAAAGCAGAAAAACCAACTCTGATATTACAATAACCCAAGCTCAAAAGTTTTTTGCCTACTTTTTTACAAAAAAGTAGGAAGGAGATATAAAAAAATGAAAAAATTCTTGTCTGTAATTTTAAGCGTAATGCTTATAATGTCGGTGTGTGCGCTTGTTGCGTGCAATAACAACACCGAAAACCCGGATAATACCGAAAACGTATCGATAAGTATAGTTGCGCCCGACGGAGCGCCCGCTTTGTCGCTTGCAAAGCTGATGAACGACGACAATCAGTTCGGCGCGAAAGTGACTTATAAAGTGGTAAACGCTTCGGATATAACCAAGCATATAGCAGGCGCGGGCGAAAAAGCCGACGTTGCGCTGGTCCCGGTGAACGCGGCTTCCAAAATACTGGCAAGCGGCAACGAATACAAAGGCGTTGCAACGGTAACTCACGGTAATCTTTATATGCTTACCAAAGACGGCACGGAAATAAATAAGGACAACCTTTCCTCGCTTAAAGGTAAGACGGTGGCAGTGGTTAATATAGCAAACGTGCCGGGCTTGACTTTTAAGGCGATACTCAAGAAAAACAATATTGCGTTTACAGAAGACGAAAGCGAAAAAAGCGAAGAAAAGGTTTATCTTGCGGGAATTGCAGGAACGGATATCGCTCCTTCTCTGGTAAAAGGAACGGCGGATTACGTCGTTGCTCCCGAACCTGCCGTTTCCACCGTTACGAGCGCAAAACCGATTATTAAAAAGGCTGCCGCTCTTCACGACATTTACGGCGCGTATCCGCAGGCTGTTATGGTTGTAAAAGCGTCGGTACTGGAAAAGAATAAAAATCTTATAAAGAAAATTTACGACGCAATGGTTGAAAACCAACAATGGATAGTGGAAAATCCCGCGCTTGCGGCAAAAGCCGTCGAAGGCAAACTTTTGGAAGGTCTTACCGCTTCGTTCAACGAGAAAAACACCACCGCAGATTCGGTTGCCGGTTGTAATATAAAAATGGTAAGCTTTACCGAAAGCGAAATAAACGTCGTAAAAACCTATATCGCGGACGTAAAGAGCGTGGGCGAAAGTGCAGTAGGCGAATTTACCGACAATTTCTTTTTTGATATAACCAAATAAGAAAAAATTTATAATGAAGAAAAAAACGTTAAAAATTTTGAATTTACTCGTCTATCCGATAGGCGCGGTTATCGTAATCGCGCTTATCTGGCAGGCGATTTACCTTAAAGGCGGCAGTGAATTTATATTCCCGTCGCTTTCTTCTACCGTGCGGAAAATCGGCGAATATCTTTTAGGCGCATACTTCTGGCAAGCATCGCTGAACACGCTTTTGCGCGTAGTAATTGCGTTTACGCTTGCGTTTATGCTTGCTCTTATAACAGGAACACTTGCGTACATTTTTCCGACTGTAAAAAAAATACTCGCTCCGTTCATACATATAATGATAAGCGCGCCGACGGTAGCGTTTATGATAATACTTAACCTTGTGGCGGTTAAAAGAACGATGTCGCCTGTAATAGTTTCGCTTACGGTTATTTATCCCACGGCGTACGCTTCGGTTTCGGCGGCGTTTTCAAATATAGACGACAAGCTTGTAGTTATGGCAAAAATGTACAGAGTGCCGTTAAAAAAGCGTATTTTTTCGTTTTACGTGCCGTACGTCATGCCGTATATAATCGAGCAGGCAGGCACTACTGCGTCGTTTACGCTTAAAATAACCGTGTCTGCGGAAATTATAGCGTACACGTACAAAAGCCTTGGCGGCATGATCAACAAGGCAAATCAGTGGATAGAAACAGACGGCGTAATGGCGCTTACCGTAATTTCGGTGCTGTTCGCACTTTTGATAGAAGGAGTTATTAAAGCCGCCGTATACTTTTACAAGAGAGGTAAACGCCTGTGATCAAACTTATCGACATAACCAAAAATTACGGCGAAAAAAACGTGTTTTCGCACTTTAATCTGGATATAGAACAGAATAAGATAACCGCGGTGTTAGGAGAAAGCGGAGTGGGAAAAACCACGCTTTTGTCGATTATTGCAAATAAGACCGAATTTTCGGGAAAAACAGAAAACGCACCCGAAAAAGCGTCGTTCGTGTTTCAGGAAGACAGGCTTATTCCTTTCAAAACGGTTAACGAAAATCTCGAATTCGTTTTAGGTAAAGGAAATTTTTCCGCGGCGCTCGATAAAGCGGGCTTAAAAGGCTGCGAAAATGCGTATCCGGACGAACTTTCGGGCGGAATGAAAAGGCGCGTGTCACTTCTTCGCGCGTTCTTGTTTGAAAGCGACGCGATTTTTATGGACGAGCCCTTTTCTTCGCTGGACCTCGGCACGAAATATATGATTATGGACAACTTTTTGTCTATGTGGAACGAGGACAGGCGAACGGCGGTTATCGTGACGCATAACCAGGACGAGGCGGCTTATATTGCCGATAGAGCCATAATACTCGGAGAGGGCGGAAAAATTTTGTTCGATGAGAAAAATCCGTATAAAGAGAGCAAGGACAAACGCGATTTTTCCGATTTTTCCATGAAAATCACTTCTGTTTTTATAAAAAAATACTTAAATTGTTGATTTAATAAACTAAATGTGGTATTATATATCCGAGGGGAGCGATATCAGCCACTCTATTTTTTTTGCGGAGATGCGAAAATGAAAGAAAAGTTTGTAAATTATTTCAAAACACTTCCCAAACGATATTTTATAACGGCGTTTTCGGGCATGGCTCAGGGCTTGTTCGTAACGCTTATTGCCGGCACTATTCTCGATCAGATAGGCGGCTGGATAGGCGATAATTATGTCGGTAACGTGTTAAAAACCATTGCCGCCATAGCAAAAACGCTTATGGGTGCGGGAATAGGCGTGGGAATAGCTCACGCGCTGGGTAAAAACAAGCTTTTGGTGTTCTCCGCCGCAGTTGCCGGAATGACAGGCGCGTTTGCCGACAAACTTTTGCCGGGAGCAGGCGAATTTGCGTTGAAGCTCGGCGCACCCGGTAATCCCATCGGGTCGTACGTTGTTACCATGCTGTGCGTGGAAATTGTCGGCTTATACGCAGGAAAAACCAAACTTGACATTATAATAGTGCCGCTCGGCGTTATGGCGCTTGCTTTCGGCGGCGTGTTTGTGGCTTTTCCGTTTATATGGCTTGTAAATCAGTTGGGCGTGCTTATTTCGATTGCTACAAACGCAACGCCTTTCGTTATGGGTATCGTCATTGCGGTAATAATGGGTATAGTTCTCACGATGCCCACATCTTCCGCCGCTATCTGGATTGCGGTTGCAACCCCCGTGCTTACCGGTTATGCGGAAGGTTCGCCCGAATATAACGCTATACTGCTTGCTGGCGGTGCCGCTACCGTCGGTTGCGCATGCCATATGATAGGCTTTGCCGTCGCTTCTTATCGCGAAAACGGGTTCGGCGGATTTATCGCGCAGGGTATAGGCACAAGTATGCTGCAAATTCCTAATATCATGAAAAAGCCGGTTATCATGCTGCCGATGATTGTTTCGAGCGCTTTACTCGGACCGCTTTCCACTTGCGTTTTTAAGATTTACTGCGGTGCTTCGGGCGGCGGAATGGGTACGAGCGGACTTGTGGGCGTGTTCGATTGCTTTAAGTATACGTCCGGCGCGTTCGGCGCGGTGGTCATTATTCTTTTGATGATTGTTCTTCCCGCGGCGTTGAATCTTTTGTTTTCCGAGCTTATGCGTAAATTCGGCTGGATTAAAGACGGCGACATGAAGTTGCCCGAATAACCTACTTTTTTGAAAAAAAGTAGGCAAAAAACTTTTGAGTTAGGGTAAAGATTAAAACAAGGTTGGTTTTTCTGCTTTTGCATTGTAGATTACTAACCTTGTTTTTGTAAAAAAGCACCGTACTTTTTTGAAAAAAAGTAGGCAAAAAACTTTTGAGTTTAAGTTAATAGTAAATCAAGGTTGGTTTTTCTGCTTATGCATTGAGATGACCGACCTTGTTTTTTGAAAAAAAAGTAGGTAAAAAACTTTTGAGTTTAAGTTAATAGTAAATCAAGGTTGGTTTTTCTGCTTAAATACAG
>USKH01000110.1 GCA_900555125.1 uncultured Clostridium sp. | reverse complement strand
GCCTGAAAGCATGGCAAGCCCTTTTCCCGCGCAACCGACAGGCATTCCGTCCGGACAAAGAATTGTGTCGGAGTAGACAAAAGTTTTTCCGTTTTCGCGAAGATCGATGTAAACGGTAAAATCGGGATTGAAAAGATCCACGGCGAGGGAATGTTTTTTTTCGAGTATTCTTCCGCCTATTTCACGGCTGATCTGCATTGAATTGAGAGGAAAAGTTTTGTCCGCGCGATTGGTCGTAACTCTGAAAGTCCCGTCGTCGCGGCTGAGAGATACTGCAAGTTCGGCGATTTTATCTATGTCGCTGTCGCATTCGTACGCAATGCTTATCGAATGAATGCCGAACGTTTTGGTAAGCGCGTCAATAATTGCGTTTTCGTCGGCAGGCTTGTATCCGGAAACGATGTATCGTGCGGGAGCGCGCTCGAAAACGTGCTGGTAAGCTTTTATGTTGTCGTTTATGTTTTTAATCAATGCGTTTTCGAAAAAACGGCGGTTTTTACCTTTAAGATGTATTTCGCCGTAGCGAATAAGAATAAGCTTATCCAATTTTATTACCTCTCAATGCTTGAATTTTTTGTGCCAACGCCTTTACGGCGACGTCAATTTCTTCTTTTGTGTTTTCGGGAGAAAGGCTGAATCTCAATGTGCCGTCTATTATGTTTTGCGGTAAACCCATTTCGCTCAGTACTCTGTTTCCCGAATGATGGCTCGAGCATGCCGATCCTCTCCCCACATAGATATTTTCGTCGGCAAGCATGGTTTGCAGAATTTCGGCTTTACAGCCGGCAAAAGAAGCCGCTGCGATGAAGCGCGAGTTTTTATCCGTATCGCCTATAATCGTACATTCGGGAATAGTAACGAGTTTTTCAAGCAGATACCGGTAGTTTTCGGTAACGGCATCAAAGTCAAGCGTTTGCGAATATATTTTCGCCGCTTCCGCCATTGCCATTATTCCCGCGACGTTTTCGGTGCCGGAGCGCATCCCGTTTTCCTGCCCGCCGCCGTTTATATACGGACTTAAATGGATTTTTTCACTAAGATACAATGCGCCTATGCCTTTCGGAGCGTGAAATTTATGCCCGGATATGCTGTATGCGTCTACTCCGAGAGATTTAACGTTTACCGGGATTTTCAAAAAAGCCTGAACTCCGTCCGAGTGAAAAACAATATTCGGATTGATTTTTTTTGCTTTTTGCGAGATAAACCCTATGTCGTTTATTACGCCTGATTCGTTGGAAACGTGCATAACCGACACCAGGCAGGTCTTTTTATCGATTTTAGAAAGTAAGTCGTTTGTGTCTACGGCGCCTCCCGGCAAAAGACGGGCAAACCGGACGTCGTAGCCTTTGCTTTGCATTGCAAGCGCGTTTTCGTAAACGCATGCGTGTTCCCCTGCGGAAACAACCATGTTACCGTTTTTGTTTTTAAAGCCATTTTTAATTATCCAGTTGTTGCTCTCGGTTGCGCATGAAGTAAAGAAAATTTCGTTTTTCTTTGCTCCGAGCATATCGGCAACTGTTTTTCTTGCCTCGTCTATATCCGAATGAATGCGGATTGCCGGTTTATATGTTGCCGAAGCGTTAAAAAAATTTTGCTTATAATATTTGTCCATAAGATCTACGACCTGCGGATAAACAGGCGTAGTGCTTGCATTGTCTAAATAAATCATCGGTTATATCTCCGAATTTTCGTTTTCCTGCGTTGCCGGCGAAGTATTGTCGATATCATCGTCCGAATTTTTGCTTTTGTTGTTTTTAACGGCTTGTTCTTCTTTCCGTAAAAGAAGCAGTAAATCTCTGTCGAATGCAGATTCTCGTTTCATCGCGCGCCTTAATGCCGTTGTAAAAAGATAATCGTATTCGAGTATAAGCATCTTTCGTTTGCCTTCGCAGGTTGCCGCAATATACATGTAAAAAGGACTTGTTGCGTTGCAGGCATAACTTTCTGTTTTGTCCGCAGAGGTTTCGGCAAGCGAATACGAGTCGCTCTTGTAAATCCCTACGCTTTCGATATCGCAAAGGTTTACGTCGATAAGAGGTTTTCTGACTAAATTATTTTGAATACGAACTATTCGCATAACGTCGCCGTAAATAAAATAGTCGTATTCGAAATAACGTCTGGCGAGTTGTCTGAAAAGGAAATAACAGCCGAGAAGCGGCATTTCTACCAGAAGAATTATCAGAATGTTGTAAAAAACAACCGTACTCTGCGAAACTCCGTCGCGAGCGTTCCATGGTAAAAGAATAAGTATAAGTGCTGCCGCAATAAACATTGTATACACCGACGCCCTTCTTAAAACAATAAATACTTTTCCGGCGTTTCCCCTGTTTCTCGGATTTGCCGCGTTGAATTCGAAATACTCCATTTTTCACCTACTTTACCGTAACTATAGTAACTCCGTTGTCGCCTTCTCCGTAACGTCCGAAGCGAAAACTTTTTACGAGCGGCATGCTTTTCAGATAATTCTGAACGCCGCGAGCAAGAGCCATCGTTCCTTTTCCGTGTACTATGCGCAGTTCTTTGTCGGGCGACGAATGTGCGGATATAAGGTACGGCTCTATAGTTTCTATTGCTTCGGAAACGGTTTGCCCGATCACCATGATTTCCGGAACTATTCCGGACGGCGTTGTCGGTAAAACGGGAGCTTTGAGCGTTTTTTTGATCTTTTCCGGTTTGTTTTTAACCGGAATTTCTCCGAGATCGCTTGCTTTTACGAAAGTGGTGATGTTGCCGCTTTTAACTCGTACTTCGCCTTTTTTGTTGGGAGGCTGAAGAATTTCAGCTTCCGAATTGAGACTTTTAATCATAACGCGCGCACCTTCTTTGATTTTGTCGGGCGATAGCGGCGCATATTCGATTTTGTCGTCATCGTTTAATTTATATTCAAGGTCTACAAGCTTGTTTCTCTGTATTCTTGCGGCAAGCAAATTCTGTTCGCTTGCTTTTTCGGAAAGCTGCTTCATTTCCTCGATTATATTTTCCGCCTGAGAAACTTTTGAAGCGACTATTCGTTTTACTTCAGCCGTGGCGTTGCTTTTGATTTTTTCGTACAGCGCGTCGGTTTTTTGTTTTTCGACCGAAAGCGCTCGTCTGTCAAGATCGAGCTGTTGCTTGAGATCGAGTGCGGCTGCTTTTTCCTGTTCGGCTTCGTTTTTGATTTTTTCGGCGGAACGAATGATGTTTTCGTAGGCGATTTTATCCGAATCGAGATTTTTTTCGGCTTCATGAAGGACAAAAGCGTTCATGCCCAGACCTTCGGCAATTTTAAGCGCATTGCTCGACCCCGGCATACCGATTACCAGTTTGTATGTCGGCATAAGAGTTTTTTCGTCAAACAACATGCAGGCGTTCATTACTTTTTTGGACGACAGAGCATACTCTTTAAGTTTATCGTAATGAGTGGAAACGATTGTTTTGCATCCCACGGTTTCAAAGTACTTGATAATTCCTATCGCAAGCGCAGCTCCTTCTGTCGGGTCGGTGCCTCCGCCCAGTTCGTCGACAAGAACAAGCGATTTACTTGTGACGTTATTTATTATATTATTGATGTTTACTATATGCGATGAAAAAGTACTCAGTTCGTTGGAGATGCTTTGTTCGTCGCCGATATCGCAGAAAATTTCGTCGTATACCGACACCGTAGCGTCTTTGCACGGAAGCGGAATTCCCGAATAAGCCATAAGACACATAAGCCCCAGCGTTTTCATCGATACCGTTTTTCCGCCGGTGTTCGGACCGGTGATAAGCAAAACAGAATACCCTTCGCCGACGCCGACCGAAACAGGTACGACTTTGTTTTTATCTATCAGGGGATGGCGCGCTTCTATCAGATTTGTAATTCCGGAGTTTGTCAAAAAAGGCTTAATTCCGTGCGTTTTTTCGCCAAAAATCGCTTTCGAGAATACTATGTCACACATAGTTATTTTGTTTTTACACACGATCAGGCTTTCAAGATTGTCGTTTACTCTTTTTGAAAAGTCGGCTAATATATGCTCGATTTCGGCTTGTTCTTCGGCAAGCGCGGTCTGAAGCCCGTTGTTTAGTTCGACAAGCGCAAAAGGTTCGATAAACACTGTTGCTCCGGTTGCGGATTGGTCGTGAATAAGTCCCGGAACGCTCGAGCGGCATTCGGATTTAACCGGCAAAACAAAGCGATTGTTGCGAACGGTATACAGATTATCCTGCAAAAACTCGGACGAAGAATTATTTTTGGTATACGTGGAAAGTTTTTCTTTCAGACGGGAGTTAAGGTTCAGAATGTTGCGACGTATTGATTTTAGTTTGAAACTTGCGTTGTCGCTCATCTCTTCGTCGCTTATAATGCTGTCCTCTATGTCCTTTTGCAGCTTTTTATCGACGTATAAATTGGCAAGCTCGTTTTTTAGTAAAACAACGTCATCGCCGGTTGAATCGATTTTTTCCTTCAGATATGCAGCTGCTTTCAATACGCGCGCAATTTTAAGCAATTCGCCCATATTGAGCGTTATGCCCACTCTGTTTTTTGCTATAATTTCGCCCACGTCGTCTATCGCGATTACAGGCGAAAGCAAATATTTGCCGTGAATTATCATCGCTTCTTCGGTGAGATTTTGCAGTCGTTTCGCTTCGGCAAGATTGTATTCGGGAATAAAATCACGAATATTGCGTTTTGCCGCCGTCGACAACGCGTTTTCGGCTATTTCCGATAAAATTTTATCGAAATCGAGTAATTTAATTGTGCGGGCTTTTATTGTCATTTAATTTGAATCATTCCAGTTTTTTGTTGTAAAAAGCAAGCGTTCCGCCGGGCAATTTTTTGTTCGTCTTTACGCTTTCAAGAATATTATAGCACGATTGTTCGTCAAATCCAATTAAATCGACAACTTTTCTTTGTGTTTTTA
>USKH01000109.1 GCA_900555125.1 uncultured Clostridium sp. | reverse complement strand
GAGGTCCTCCTGCGTTATCGTTCCCTGATTGAGCTGAGCGGAGTATTTCTGATCAACGTAGTCGCTTGGCATAAGACGAACCAACGTGTAGATAATTACCGACACGCCCAACAGGATGACTATTGAGATTGCTATTCTTTTTACGATATATTTAAACATTTGCTCTCATCCGTTAGCAAAACCGCGGAAAAAGCGAACTTTTTACTTGGTTTTTTAAGTCGCATAAACCCCATACGCGGCTTTTGGGAAGCCGCGTACGGAGTTTAGCAGATTGTTTCGTTACTTATGCGATTACCAGCGATACCTGATAGAGTTTGCTGGTCATTCCCTGATAAGGAGTACGCTCTGCCTTGGGAATAAAGGTATTTACGTCAATCTTGTTGGCGTTGCATGCAAACAAGTCGTCACGCTGATAGGTGGGCAGCTCGACAGCAAGTTCCATAACCTTGTCGAGAGCCTGCGAATACAGGTTTGCTCTGACCGTCTGGTCGTTGGTTTCTCTTGCCTGTTCGATAAGCTCGCTCAGCTCGTTTACGATAGCGCTTTCGGTATCGTATTTGCCGCCGGCGTTCTGCTTAATCTGCTTGTATCCCCAGTTGAGGGTGGAAGTTGCGGTGGAATCTCTGTGATAGACCTGATACATATCGGGGTCGATGGTGGAGCTCCATGCAGCCGCCCAGACGGTAAGATCGCCGCTTGCGAGCTTACGCAGCGCGTTGGAGTCGGTTGTGGTGTTGATGTTGAAACCACACTTATTGAGGAACAGACCTGCTTTGTACAGAGCCATCCATGCGGGGTGATCCTGCTGTTCGCCCGCGATGGTGAACGTATATTTCAGCTTGTTGCTGCCGTTTACGTAAACGCCGTCGCTGCCCTTGGTGTAACCTGCGCCTTCGATAAGAGAAGTAATGAATTCGATCTGCTCGGCTTCGGTGAACTTCTCGCCCGATTTCTTACCCTTTTCGCGAACGTATTCGGCGTATGCGGGGTTGACGACCGCAAGGTTTTCGGGAATTTCGCCGCCTATGTAAGGATAGTAAGCGGTTGCGTTCTTGGGATATGCCCAGTTTGCTTTGGACATAGCGCGGTAAATAGGTTCTGCGGTGGTGCCGTAGTATGCGATACACTCGTGAGTGTCGATTGCGTGCATGATTGCCTGGCGAACCGCGAGAGTGGGAACTTTACCGGCGTTGATACCGATGTATCCGTAACCGGAAGTCATGTAATGGTCGGAATAGATGCCTTCGTCTGCTTTGCCTTCGAGTTCGGTTACGGTTTCGGTCTTAGCGTTAGGCTCGACGAAATCGATACCGCCGGAGTACAAGCTGGGCAGCATTGCGGAAGAACCGATAACCTGATATCTTACCTTCTTGATCTTTGCCGGACCCATTACGAAGTAGGGGTTTCTTTCAAAATAAATGATGTTCTGGTCGCAGAACGTGCCGACGGTGATTTTGCTTGCGTCGATTCCGCCTGCCGAAGTACTTGCGGCATACATACCTGCGCCTACAGGCACGCCCACTTTGTTAGGAGCTTTTACGACGTCGTTCATGAAGTCTGCGCTGGAATATTCAACGCCGAAGTTGGATTCGTAGTCGAACGCCTGAATGTGAGCCGCGTCGGAGTAGTAATACATGGGCGCGATGCCGAGCGAGAAATTCCATACAGCCTTGGGGTCAACCTTGTTGATGGTGACGGAAAGTACTTCGTTGAATCCTTCTTTAACGTGAGTTCTCGCTTCGCCGTCTTCGTATTGCGGAGGCTGATAGGTCTTGCCGCTGGGAAGCGTTACGGCTTGCGTTCTGTTTGCAAATTTGATACCGGAAATGTTGTTGTACTTTCTTACTTTATCCTTGAAGTATTCCTGCATTTCCTGATTGGTTATGCTGTCGAACAATTCGGTAGCGGTACCCCAATACTGCACGATTTCGGCAATATCGTTGGGGACTTTGCTTTCGTAAACGGTGTTGATAGCCTTTTCTTCTGTCCAGGTTTTAAGTTCGGCGGGGTCGAGCGTGAGCGCGCTTTCCATCTTGCCTTCCTTTTTATTCCACTTCAGATAGTTTTCGTTGTAAAGGAACATTTCGACGTCGGTTGTAATGACGTTTTTATGTTCGACGTCCTTGCCGTCCACTTCGGAAACAAACACGAGGTCGGCATAGGAATCCTTTGCGTTGGTGAAGTCTTTCTGCAGTTCGTTTCTGAACATGGGCAGAGCTGCGTCGTAGTCTTTTACGAGGTTTTTATAAGCGTCGCCGGAATTTGCTTCCATATACTCCTGAAGTTTTGCCCGGAAAGAAGTTTCGTCGAGGTTTGCGCCCTTGTTGTCGTCGAGAATTTCGGTTGCGACTTCGGCAAGCGTACCGATACGATCGGATGCTTTTGCTTCGAACTGAGCCTTGAAGCTGTCCTGCTCTGCCTCGTTGTCTTCCTGCGTGCGGTACTGTTTAAGACCGACGATGTCGGTGGAGTAAATGGTACTGGATCCGGAATAGACGGGATCGAGATATACGTAGTAGTTGAAAAGAACGTCTTTCATGGAAAGATACGATCCGTTGGAAAAACGAATGTTGTTCTTAAGCACGAAATAATAGGTGGTGGTATCGCTTTCGGCGTCGTACTTCGACTCGAACACTTCGGTTACAACCGCTTCGTCGGGTCCGTAAGCAACGCTGCCGTTTTTATCGTTGGTGAGCATTCCTATCTGAGTCATGCCTACAACCGAGCTGTCGGTTCCGCTGGTGGAGAAGAACGGGTTGAAAACCTTATCTACTTCCTGAGTGGAGAACACGAGAGCGTCTTCTTCGTTGTTATAAGTCGTGTGAGTTTTGCTGCCGTTGTTGCCCGGTTTGCAGCCTGTCAAAGCGGCTACGCCGAACGTCATGCAAAATGCAAGCAACAGAGAAACTAATCTTTTCAGAACTTTATTTCTTTTCATGGCTTTTATCTCCTTAATAATGGTTGGTCTTTATAAATCCTTTATTACTTTTTATATTCCGTCTTTTCGACGGTAACTTCTACGTTTTCAACCGTAGAAGCGGTTCCCTTGGTCATGTAGAACGCGTTGTTTCCGCTTACCACGTGAAAGTCGTCGGTTCCTTCGACGCCTGCCGCGTCGGCTTTAATCGAATACGTACCGCTGAAATTGACGTTTTTGACGGTGGAATTTTCCGATTTTACCGCAATAGGCGAAATAATGATGATTGCGTTCTTTTTGTTTCCCGAATCGATGACGAAATTTACGCCCTCGAAGCTTACGTTTTCGATATATGCTCCCTTTAAGCTGTTGAACAGACTTGCCGTGTAACTCTGGCGGGTGTCGATGTCCTTATCCTGACCGACAACCGAACGAATTACTTTGAAGTTTTTGATAACGTGGTCGTTACCGATAAACTTTCTGGTGTACAAGCCACCGCCGACGTTGTTGAAGCCGTTGAACGTAGCGCCGCCGAAGTCGATATCCGCAAGCAGATAAATATGCGAGTTCGATCTCACCGCGCTTTCGAGCGAAGCTTTGTCGGTTACCATAGCGTAGAAACCTTCAACGTATTTTGCGTAAACCTTGACGTCTTTTTTTCCGTCTTCGCTTTCCGGCATACGGAATTGATCATCCCATAGATTGCCATCCGCGTCGTAGAAATACGGCAGCGCCGTGTAGTTTCCTTCTCTCTTCTTCACGAATTCCCGATAGTCGCCGAATGCGTCGCCCGGATTTACATTGTAAGTACCAAGCTCTACTTCCTCGCCCGTCACCTCGTCCTTGTAACACAGCGTATAGGTGTACGTGCCGTGAATTTTCCACTTTGCATACAGAGTAACTCCCTCGTTGGTCACCGTATCGGATTCAAACTTCCACTGATCGCCGAACGTTATCTCTCCCGATTCGGACTTGCTTCCGCGGAACCATCCCACCAGATCGTATCCGGCGCGGGTGATTTCCTTTTTGGTAAGAGCATAAGGATCGAATATGCGACTGCTTTCGCCGTCGGCAATTTCGTAGTAGTGCGTTACGGGAAGCGTACAGCTTCGGTACGTGCCGCCGTTCAGGTCGAAGATTACTGCGGTGTTCTGCTTTTTAATAGTTTCGGTGTTGCAACCGGTAAGCAAAAGCGAACATGCTATCAGCGTAAATATGACGGCTACTGCCGTTTTTAGCGTTCTTCTTTTCTTCATTGATTTTTTCCTCGATGAAAACGACGTAATTAACTTTTTTCCGTGCGAATATTTATTCATTTTTTTGCAACAGAAAGTTATGTTTTTGCGAAGTTTTTTTTCACAATATTTTCACTTGCGCTTTCAAAAACAAAAAGTACCGCTTTTAGCCGAAAAAACGACTTATTTTTCGTCGTTTTTCGCCCTATACTTTCGTACATTTTAGTATTATACTACTATTTCGTCGATTTGTCAACTGATTTGGCCTTATCCGACAATTGTGTATATTAGTTGTCATTTTGCATAATTTTGCAAAAAATTCGTGATAACGCGCATAATATGCTTTGCCTCCGCTTTTTTTATTATGCCGCTTTTTATTTATATTATTATAGAACGCAAATACTCATTATTATCGGACACAAATGCCGTCCGCAAGATACAAAATTAACATCGGTTTATTTGTACGAAGACAATATGCATTTTTCAATTCGTAGGGCGGGGGCGCGACGCGGCGGCGTAGCCGCATTGACAGCCCGGTGGGCTGTCAGACCCACGCCGTGACCGAGCCGCAGCGAGACGGTGGCATTTGCGAAGCAAATGACGGAGAGGTTTTCAAAACCGCTACATTCAAACCTCTCAGCCGGGCGCGTAAGGAACGCGCGCCCGGCATACCCCGCGGTATGATGCGGGGCAAGTCGCCTTCGGCGCCAAATGCCTGCGGGCATTCCGGGGCGCAGCTCTGACATGCCACCGGCA
>USKH01000108.1 GCA_900555125.1 uncultured Clostridium sp. | reverse complement strand
GCTGATGCCGCCGATGCCGTCAAAGAAGAGCTTATGCGCGTCGGAGAGCATTTCTCCGATTCTCTCCGCGCCGAAATGTGTGTTTGGCAGTGCCATATCGTTACCTCACTTCCGCTTATCCGGGAAACGTCTGCACATAGACATGCAGTCGCGTTTCCCGCATTTACGTTTTGCATACATTATATCACAAAACTTCTTTTCTTTCAATACTTTTCCTATAATTATTTTATTTTTTCCGGCATGAAATTTTTTCGGCTGTTTCGCTCAATAAAAAAACGAAGCCGAAAAAGATTTAACACGCCGGCTTCGCTTTACCTCATTTTTTATTTTTTCATAATAGACAAAATATTTCCGTCGAATTTTTTGCCGACGTACGCCGCCGTCATATTTTCTTTTTTGAAATACTTTTTCGCAAAGTTTTCGATTTCTTCTTTTGTTACCGCTTCGGTAAACTCGATTTTGCGATTGACGTCAAACATTCTGCCCGATGAAATCAGCCCCTTACCGAACGACATCATCTGAGACTGAACGTTCTCTTCCGAAAAAGCAAGCGAAGAAACCAGCTGCACCTTTGCTCTGTAAAGCTCCTCTTTCGTTATGCCGTTATCAAGCAGTTTTTCTATTTCGCCTGCAGTTGCCTGCAAAGCTTTTACGGTATTATCCGGGCTATTGTTAAGACATATCGTAAAGCATCCGACATCCGAATAAGCCATAGGTAACGTATAAATACTGTATGCCAAGCCCTGCTTTTCGCGCACGGTCTGAAACAATCTCGAACTCATCCCGCCGCCAAACAGACAAGATAAAAGAGACTGAACCACTATTTCTTTTTCGTCAAGCAACGAAACGGTGGGATATGCAAGAATAATGTTTGTCTGCTCGGTATCCTTAATCCGTTTCAGTTCAGCGTTTGAGTTAAATTGATTGCATATGTCCGGAGTAATTTTTTTGGTGGCAACAAACTGATCGAGCGCATATTTACGAACAAGTTCGTCGGCACTTTTCTCGTCGATATTTCCGGCAAAAACAATTACGGTATTATCGGAAGTATATCTTTCTTTCATATAGAAACGAACGTCGTCGCCCGTAAAGCGCAAAACGTTTTCTTTCGGGCCCAGGATAGTTCTTCCGAGCGAAACGTCGCCGTACGCAGCCGAAAACATAACGTCGCTGCAAATCTCGTCGGGAGCGTCCTCCACCATGTTTATTTCCTCTACAATGACCTTGCGTTCTTTGTCGAGTTCTTCTTCGGGAAATGTCGAATGAAAAAATATATCCGAAAGCAGCTTAAAGCAGTTTTCGTTATACTTGTCCATGCATTTATAATAATAACATGTCGACTCTTTGGACGTGAACGCATTTACCATTGCGCCATAATTTTCAAAAGCCCCGGCTATTTCAAATGCGCTCATTTTGTCGGTCCCTTTAAACATAACATGTTCGGTAAAATGCGAAAGACCGTTATTTTTCTCGTTTTCGTATTTACTTCCCGTTCCCACCCATATTCCGGTCATAACCGAACGAATGGGCAACGTAATCACACACACTTTAAGTCCGTTTTCGTATTGCAGTAGTTTTGCCATGTTTCCTCCGTATGTTTTTGTTTTATTTGGGGATTTAAAGTTTTTTATTGTCGGTCGACGGATTCCAAAACGTCCGATACCGTAGTAATTATAAGACCCTTGTCTTTAATAGTCGAAATAATGTCATCCAGCGCAGCGGCTGTGGCAGCTGTCGGATGCATGAGAACAAGCTCGCCGCCCGTAATGTTTTTAGTCGCACGCTTTTTGATAAGAGTCTCGTCTTTATCGCGCCAGTCTATCGTGTCGCGAGAATACATAACCGTAGTATACCCAGATTTTTGTGCAACTTCAAGCGTTATTTCGGAAAAAGACGCACCCGGGGGCGAAAAAAGTTTCATTTCGACGCCGATCAGATTTTTTATCAGATTATGGCATGCCGAAATCTCTTCCTTATTACGTGCGGCATTTAATTTTTTATGATCTTTGTGAAAATATCCGTGGTTTGCTATTTCATGTCCTTTGCCGTATATTTCAATAAGCTTCTGCTCGTTTTTAGCCGCCCAGCAACCGCCCACGAAAAAAGTCGTTTTTACGTTGTATTTGTCAAAAGTTTTCAACATATCGTCGAGATATTCATCGCCCCAATATACGTTTACCATAAGACTGACTTTATTCCCGCCGTCCGCCCTATATACAGGCGTAACGCCGGTTGCGACAACGCCGGCAGGCATCATAAACGCTGCCAGCGACACCAACGAAATAACAAGCACGATACAAACGTTTGCCAATATTTTTTTGAAAAATTTCAATGACATACTTTACGCTCCGAACAATTTTTATTATTATATATTCGTTGGGATTTGGTAAAATCATTAAAAGATTAAAAACTTGCCCGAAAAAAATCACGGACAAGCTTTAATTTTTCGATTATTTATAAAAATCAGAGTTTTTTAAGGAGACGCAGGTTTATTCTGCCCTTATCGTCAATCTTGATAACCTCGACAAGCACTTTATCGCCTTCGCTTACGACGTCGGTAACTTTTTCCACTCTGCTTTTGGACAGTTTGGAAATGTGAATCATGCCGTCTTTATTGGGGGCGAGTTCGACAAAAGCACCGATTTCGATAATACGAACTACTTTTCCTTCGTAAATCTTGCCGGGCTCGACGTCTTCGACAATAGACATGACGATAGATCTTGCTTTGTCGACAGCTTCGATGTCGCTGGAAGCGATAGAAACTCTGCCGTTATCGTCGATATCGATTTTAACGCCGGTTTCTTCGATGATTTTGTTGATAACCTTACCGCTCTTGCCGATAACATCGCCTATCTTTTCGGGATCGATCATAAACGAGGTGATCTTGGGAGCCCACTTGGAAAGTTCGGGACGGGGAGCCGCGAGGGTCTGGAGCATCTTGTCCAGAATATAAAGTCTGCCTTCTCTTGCCTGAGCCAATGCGGTGCTGAGAATTTCACGATCGATACCCTTGATTTTGATATCCATCTGAATTGCGGTAATACCTTTGGTTGTACCCGCAACCTTGAAGTCCATATCGCCGAGGAAGTCTTCCATACCCTGAATGTCGGAAAGAACAGCTATTCTGTGGCTTGCTTCGTCTTTGATAAGGCCCATTGCAATACCCGCTACAGGTGCCTTAATAGGCACGCCTGCGTCCATAAGAGCCAGCGTAGAGCCGCAAACGCTTGCCTGCGAAGTCGAACCGTTGGAACTGAGTATTTCGCTTACCGTTCTGATTGCATAGGGGAATTCGTCTTCGGACGGAATAACAGGTTCGAGAGCGCGTTCAGCAAGTGCGCCGTGACCGATTTCACGTCTTCCGGGCGAACGGAGCGGCTTTGCTTCGCCGCTGCTGTATCCGGGGAAGTTGTAGTGATGCATATAACGCTTGTACACTTCTTCGTCGAGGTTTTCAAGTTTCTGTACTTCGGAAATGGTACCCAGCGTACAGGTGGTGAGAGCTTGCGACTGTCCTCTCGTGAAGACTGCGCTGCCGTGAACTCTGGGAAGGATGCCCACTTCGGTCCAGATGGGACGAATTTCGGTAAGTTTTCTTCCGTCGGGACGGAAACTGTCGTTAATGATCTTCGCGCGGACTTTTTCTTTAGTAATATAATAAATGGAATCTTTGATTTCACGTTCCATTTCGGGATAAATTTCCGCAAAATGTTCGAGAACGTTTTTCTCCGCCTCTTCCTGTTTTTCCTGACGCGCCTGGCGATCTGTTTCTTCGAGAGCAGTATCGATAAGCGAGGAAGCATACTCTCTTACCGCCGCGTCGAGATCTGCGGGGACGTGATACAGTTCCATTTCGAGCTTGGGTTTGCCGACTGCTTTCACGATATCGTTGATGAATGCAACCTGCTTTTTGATTTCTTCGTGAGCGTACATGATACCGCCGAGCATAACGTCTTCGCTTACTTCGTTTGCTCCGGCTTCGACCATCATGATTGCGTCTGCGGTGCCGCTTACGTAAACATGCATTGCGCTCTTGGCTTTCTGTTCGAGATCGGGGTTGATAACGTATTCGCCGTCAACATATCCGACTACAACCGATCCGGTAGGTCCGGCAAACGGAATATCCGAAATGGAAAGCGCGATACTCGAACCGAGCATTGCATAAACTTCCGGCGGAATGTTGGTGTCAACCGAAAGAGCGGTTGCTATTACGCACACGTCGTTAAAAATTCCCTTGGGGAACAACGGGCGGAGCGGACGATCGATAAGACGTGAAGTGAGAATAGCTTTGTCGCTTGCTCTGCCTTCGCGCTTTTTGAATCCTCCGGGTATTTTGCCCATTGCGTACATTTTTTCTTCATAATCCACGCTTAGCGGGAAGAAATCCATTCCGGGACGAGGCGTTTCGGACATGGTAACGTTTACCATAACGACGGTGTCTCCGCAACGGACGAAGCACGAGCCGTTTGCCTGTTCGGCGTATTTGCCGGTTTCGACGGTAACTTCTCTGCCTCCGATAGTAGTTTTGAAAATTTTTGCGTTCTTCATATAAAACCTCCGTAGAGTCGCCGACCTTCTCTGACCGACGCTCGTATTAAAACAAGGGCATAATAAAATATTACGCCCTTGAAAAAATTACTTACTTTCTGATTTCAAGCTTTGCAACGAGATTTCTGTATCTTTCGATATCGATTTCCTTGAGGTAGTTGAGCAAGCTTCTTCTTGCGCCTACCATCTGCAGAAGTCCTCTTCTGGAATGGAAATCCTTTGCATGAGTCTTTAAGTGATCGGTAAGATGGTTGATACGATACGTAAGCAATGCCACCTGAACTTCGGGGCTGCCGGTATCTCCTTCGTGAGTTGCATACTGTGCGATAATTTCGCTCTTCCAATTGTTGTCCATAATTTATGAACCTCCGTTAAAAATATTGATTCGCCACGG
>USKH01000107.1 GCA_900555125.1 uncultured Clostridium sp. | reverse complement strand
CCAATGTCGCGGCCATCCATCACGATGCCTTTCGCCTTCCCCATCTCTTGTTGCTTAGCGACCAACGCACGGCGCACAAAGCCTAGAGTAGCTACCGGACTCACTTTATCCGCCACTTCCATGCCACGAATCTCTTTCTCTACATTCACACCGTTCAAATAGGTATCTGGCCGGCCGGTCTCCGCATTCAAACGAAATGAAATATCGATATCATGGATAGAAGCCTTCAGCTCTTCCTCCTTAATCTTCTCTCCCTCAAAAAATCCATGCTGGATGCAATACAAAGTCACGGCCCGATACATGGCACCCGTATCGATATATACGAGTCCGAGCTGTTTTGCGATAAGCTTTGCTATCGTGCTTTTTCCTGCTCCCGCAGGCCCGTCAATTGCGATTATCATAATTGTTCTCCCGCGTGCAAGCCGGCTACGTATCCGGTTGCAAACGCTATTTGTAAATTAAATCCGCCGGTCATAGCGTCGACGTCCAGCATTTCTCCCGCAAAATACAGTCCTTTAACAAGCTTGCTCTCCATTGTTTTCGGATTAACCTCACATAAATCGACGCCGCCCGCAGTCACTATTCCGAGTTCTGTTTTATCAAGCGAAGCAATATCGAAATCAAGGCTTTTCATACTTTCGACGATGGTTTTGCGCTCTGCTTTGGTTATCGAATTAACAGGCTTATTCCGGTTGATTTTCGTATAACCGACAAAATAATCGATAAGCTTTGCGGGAAGCAAATCTCCAAGCGCATTTTTAAATTGTTTGTTTTTATACTTTTCGAAATCGGATAAAAGGCGCATATCCAGTTTTTCGTGCGACAAAGCCGGCTTCAAGTCGATTGAAAGCTTCGCGCTTTTTAAGTCAAACTTATTTATCAGGCTGCTCAGCGACAGAATAATCGGTCCGGACACACCTTTGTCCGTAAAAAGCATTTCTCCGAATTCGGAAAAACTTTTGCCCGAAACGAAAACTGTTGCCGTAACGTTTTTCAGCGACAACCCCTCAAGCGCAGACACGCTGTTTTTAAGCAATATCGGAACAAGCGCAGCTCTTGGCGTCACGATTTTGTGTCCGAAAGATCTTGCAAACCTGTATCCGTCGCCCGTCGAGCCGGTTGCAGGATAACTTACTCCGCCGCAGGCGAGAATCACTTTGTCGAATTTTTCGGCAGAAATATCCGTGTCTACGACAAAACAATCGTCTTCTCTTTTTATTTTAAGCACCTGTTCAAAATATACGCGAACGCCTTCGCGATCGATTGCTCGTTTAAGCGCCTTTATCACGTCGCTCGATTTGTCCGACTGCGGGAAAACACGGTTGCCTCGCTCGACTTTTGTTTCTACGCCGTTATTTTCGAGAAACAAGATTGTTTTTTGCGGAGGAAAAGCATATATCGCACCGTGCATAAATTTTTTGCCGTTTACCACGTTTTCGAGAAATTCCGACGGCTCGCACATATTGGTGACGTTACAGCGACCTTTGCCGGTTATGTAAATTTTTTTTCCGACTTTTTGGTTTTTTTCATATAAAACGACGTCGGCTGTCTTTGCCGCGGTCGCCGCAGCCATAAGTCCGGCTGCACCTGCGCCGACAACAGCAATTCTCATAAAAATACCGCCTGATACCGTAAATACTTACGAGCCGATATTTGCCCGTAAGTATTTATGTTAATTTTGTTTTATTCAGAAAGGATGAACCTGACTATCCCGGTTGTAAATGGTCGTGTCTACCCCTTTATTCTTTGCCGTTCTGCGTTTGAAAAACGGGATCGCCAACTGCGGGAAAAGCGCATACGTCAAAACGTCTTCGTCGCTTTCCGCATATTCCTTGATTTCTTCGCGCAGTTTTCCGAGCTCGGGTTTAATGAGATCTGCCGGTCTGCACGTAATACGCTTTCCGCCCTGCAGAATTTTATCGATAATTTCCTGTGAAGGCTCAACGGGCAGTTTGCCGTATTCGCCGGCAACGACACCGCGCGTTTCCTTCGTTACCATCTTGTATCTTTCGCCGGAAAGAACGTTCAGGACAGCCTGAGTTCCGACAATCTGGCTGGACGGCGTTACGAGAGGCGGATAGCCTAGGTCTTTTCTTACTCTCGGCACTTCTTCCAGAACTTCAAGCAATCTGTCGGAAGCACCCTGCTGAGCAAGCTGGCTTATAAGGTTGGACAACATTCCGCCCGGTACCTGATAAATGAGTGCGTTAACGTCCACTTTAAGCACTTTCGGACTTAAGAATCCGTCCTTTTGCAGTCTGTCGGCAACTTTTCTGAAGTATACCGTAAGTTCGTTTAAAGCATTGAGGTCAAGACCCGTATCATATTCAGTTCCTTTAAGAGTAGCTACAAGCGACTCGGTTGCAGGCTGACTGGTTCCGTTTCCGAGAGGCGAAAGCGCAGTGTCGACAATATCACACCCTGCTTCTATTGCTTTTAGATTCACCATGTCGCCCGTGCCTGCGGTGTTGTGCGTGTGTAAATGCACCATAGTTTCGGGCTTTAATTCTTTTTTAAGACGAGAAACCAGTTCGTACGCGGTGTACGGCAACAACAAGTTTGCCATATCTTTGATACAGATAATGTCGGCACCCATGTCTTCGAGCCGCTTTGCGAGATCCACGAAATAATCGACGTTATGAACCGGACTCGTGGTATAGCAAAGTGCTACTTCCGCCGTTCCGCCGTATTTTTTAGTGCTTTCGACAGCCTGTTTAATGTTTCTGACGTCATTGAGCGCATCGAAAATTCTGATTATGTCTATACCGTTTTCAATAGATTTTTTGCAGAACAGATCCACAACGTCGTCGGCATAGTGCTTATATCCCAAAAGGTTCTGACCGCGAAGCAACATCTGAAGTTTGGTATTCGGAAGTGCCTTGCGAAGAGCGCGCAGTCTTTCCCACGGATCTTCGTTGAGATAGCGCAGGCATGCATCGAAAGTAGCACCGCCCCACACTTCGAGCGCATAATATCCGATTTTGTCCAGTTTGTCGGCGGCAGGCAACATTTCATCCAGTCTCATTCGGGTAGCCGCCTGGGATTGGTGCGCGTCGCGCAGAATGGTATCCATTATTTTAACCATATTAGTTTTCTCCTTATAAAACTTTACGCAAACAATGCGAGGAACACGCCGGCAGCGACCGCCGAACCTATAACCCCGGCAACGTTAGGCCCCATAGCGTGCATAAGCAAATAATTGTCGGGACATTCTTCCTGCCCTACTTTTTGCGATACTCTTGCCGCCATCGGAACAGCCGAAACTCCGGCGCTGCCGATAAGCGGATTGATTTTCTTTTTCGAGAACAAATTGATAACCTGTGCGGTAAGCAGTCCTCCGATAGTTCCGCAGCTGAACGCAACCAAGCCCATTGCGATTATTCCCAACGTTTGCGGAGTCAGGAAGGTGCCTCCCTGTGCTTTTGTTCCCACGATAAGGCCGAGAAAAATCGTAACGATATTCATCAGTTCATTGCTTGCCGTTTTCACAAGACGTTCAACGCAAAGACTTTCTTTCATGAAGTTTCCGAGCATCAGCATTCCGAGTAGCGGCAACGCATCGGGAAGCAATACGCCCACGATAAGCGTAACAACAATCGGGAACACAAGTTTTTCCTTTTTGGAAACCGGACGCAAATCGTCCATGCGAATTTTGCGCTGTTCTTTCGTAGTCAGCAATTTCATAAAGAACGGCTGAATAATCGGGATAAGAGCCATATACGAATACGCGGCAATCGCTATTGCGGACAGTAAATGCGGAGCAAGCTTCTGCGTGACATATATTGCGGTAGGTCCGTCCGCGCCGCCGATAATTCCTATCGCGGAAGATTCGCCGGCATTGAATCCGAGTGCTCTCGCACCGAAAAACGCAAGGAATACGCCAAGTTGCGCCCCTGCACCCATAAGCAAGCTCTTGGGGTTGGCGATAAGCGGACCAAAGTCGGTCATAGCGCCTATTCCGAGGAATATGATGGGCGGGAAAATTACGTATTGAACGCCCATTCCGAGATAGTGGAAAAGTCCGTAACTTACCGAACGAGGCTGAATAAGTTCGCCTGCTTCGGTAAAATAACGTCCGGCGTTTTCACCTGTCCCGGCAATGCACTTTACGAGTCCTACCATTCCGTCTTTATCCAGATCCAAGCCGCTTAGCACTTCCTGAACCTGTATATCGCTGAGTTCGTGATCGATTCCGTAAAGAACCCCGTACGAACCCGGAATATTTATTATAAACATACCGAAGGCTATGGGAAGCAACAATAGCGGCTCGAAGCCCTTTACGATGGCAAGATAAAACAGCACTATCGAAATGGCAATCATTATATAATTCTGCCATTGCGACGGCCCCGCTTTAACAAAACCGGTGGCTTCCCACAATCCTTTTAACATTTCGAGTATTGCCATGATTAAACCGCCTTAAAGTTATTTAATCACCGCAAGATCCTGCTGAGAAACGACGTCGTCGCCTTCCTTTACAAGCAAAGATATAACGCCGTCTGTCGGAGCAACTATGTCGTTTTCCATTTTCATTGCTTCGAGAACGAGCACTTTCTGATTTTTAGTAACTTTGTCGCCGTCTTTTACGAGCGATTTGAGAATTTTTCCGGGCATGGGGCACTTAAGCGCGGTGCCGCCTGCGGGAGCGGTTTTTGCCGGAGCGGCTGCGGGAGCCGGAGCGACAGAAGTAGCTGCGGGAGCGGTTTCGGCAGCGCCGATTTCTTCCACTTCCACGACGTAAGAATTTCCGTTTACATTTACGTTGAATTTACGCATAATATTTATCCTCACCTTAATTTATTTGATTTTATAGATTTTTTTAACCTTGAACGGCGCGGTCTTACCCGTTCCGCTTTCGGTATACATGGCTATTACCGCGGCGATGACGGCAGCAATTTCTTCGTCGGAATTGATTTCGACGACAGAAGTCTGTTCACTTTGTTTTTCGTCCTTTCCGGCTTTTTT
>USKH01000106.1 GCA_900555125.1 uncultured Clostridium sp. | reverse complement strand
GACGGATCAAAAACGCAACACCACGCTTGCGTTTGTGACAATTACCGGCGGAGAGCGCGACTTTTCGTTTTTCCGCACCGATACTGCCGACTATCATATCGACGGCGACAAAATAAACCTCGGCGACTACGAAAATCTAAATATAGTTCATTTGGGCTCTTTGATGCTGTCCGAAAAAATCGGACGCGAATTTGCCCGTAACACGCTGGAAAAAATACGTGGCGCAAACAAACTTTTTTCGTTTGACGTTAATTTCCGCTCGGATTTATACGAAAGCGCGGACGATGCGATTAAAGCGTACTCTCCCTTTGTCGAACAGGCGGACATACTGAAATTTTCGGACGACGAAATTGCTCTTTTTACCGGGACGAACGACGTAAACGAAGCGGCGCGATTGCTATATAAGCCGGATCGCCTGCTTATCGTGACAAAAGGCAGCCGCGGCAGCGCGTACTATTATAATAATCTGTGCGGCGTAATTCCGACAAATCCGGTAAAGCCGGTTGACACTACGGGAGCGGGCGACGCTTTTTTCGGAACGGTACTCGCCTTTCTCGACGGAAAACACTTTACAGAAAAGAACATCCGCGCGGCGCTTGTCGCAGGCAATAAAAGCGGAGCCGAAGCCACTCTTTTCAAGGGTGCGCTGAAGCTGTAATTTTTTGGGAAATTATTGCGTACGCATTGTTTATCGCCGTATATTTACACATTAAAAAACCGAAGTTGCACTTTCGGTTAAAGACAGAATTTTTAATTGTTTTTTGTTTCCGATAATGATATAATCGAAGAAAAACGGGAGAAAAATATGATAAAAGCAAAAATTATTTCGTCGCTTGAAAAATGTTTTATCCGCGACGATATCGATAAATTCGAACAAATTAAAAGCATAACCGTACTGAAAAACGAGCGTTTTTCCTTCCAGGTGGTTGTATCCGCCGACGACACGGAAATTTCCCGTTGCGTTTTTGCAGACCTCGATATCGGCGGCAAGCTGAAAAAATACGCAACCGTGCGCGTCGTGGAATGCGTTCCGTCAGTGTATCCGTGTTATCCAGACAAAAAGGACGACAACTATTTAAGCTATGAAAAAGGCTTGTATCCCGACATTTTGCTGCCGCCAAAGCATCGCGGTCAGGTCCCTGTTGCGGGAGGCGAAACGCGCGGCTATATGATAACCGTGGATTTACCGGGCAAATTTTCGGGCAACATCGCCGTTCCGGTAACTCTGAAAATTGGCAAGAACGTTATTTTTTCGGCAAAGCTGAAAGTTCGCGTAATAGACGCGCTTTTACCCAAACAAACGCTTATAAACACGCAATGGTTTCACGGCGACTGTCTTGCACCCTATTACGACGTGAAAGTTTTTTCGGCAAAATGGTGGAAAATAGTTAAAAACTTTTTGACCGTAGCGGCGAAAAACGGACAAAATATGATTTTAACGCCCATATTCACGCCTGCTCTGGACACCGAAATCGGCGGCGAGCGCCCCACCGTTCAGCTGGTGGACGTATGCGTGGACGAAGACGGAAACTATTCTTTCTCGTACGATAATCTGGATAAATGGCTGGGCATGTGCGAGAAAATCGGTTTCGAGTACTACGAAATAGCACACTTTTTCACTCAGTGGGGAGCGGCTCACGCGCCGAAAATCATGGCGAAGACGCCGGACGGAATAAAGCGCATATTCGGCTGGGAAACACAAGCGGCAAGCGCGGAATATTCACGTTTTCTGCAAGCGTTTATCCCCGATTTTATTGCCCGTATGAAAGCAAGAGGACTGGACAAACGATGCTATTTCCACGTATCGGACGAGCCGAATGACACCAATATAGAGAGCTATATGAAGGCAAAGGCAGTCGTGCAGCCGCTACTTAACGGATATCCGATTATGGACGCGCTGTCGCATTACGATTTTTACGAAAAAGGCGTAGTTAAACTTCCTGTCGTCGCAACCGACAGAATTCATTCTTTTCTGGACGCGGGCGTAAAAAATCTGTGGGCGTACTACTGCTGTTGCCAGTGCAAAGACGTCAGCAATCGCTTTTTCGCAATGCCGGGCGCACGCACGAGATGTATAGGTTTTCAGCTGTTCAAATACGACGTCAAAGGCTTTTTACACTGGGGCTACAACTTCTACTACTCTCAGTACTCGATTTCGTTTGTAAATCCCTATCTCGACAGTACGGGCAACTACTTCGCCCCGTCCGGCGACTGCTATTCGGTGTATCCGGCGCAAAACGGCGAAGCGTACGAAAGCATTCGGCTTAACGCTTTTTACGAAGCTCTCGAAGACATGCGCGCATGCGAACTCTGCTCGTCGCTTATCGGAAAAAAACAAACGGTCGCGCTTTTGGAAAGCGTTCTGGGAGAAATAAGATTTGACCGTTGCGCCTCTTCTTCCGCTACGCTTCTCGCCGCGCGGCAAAAAATAAACGAAGCTATCGAAAACGCCTTGAAATAATATTTCTAACAAAAATTTTTACGAAAAAACCGCACGATCGCATTGAACCGTGCGGCTTTTCTTTATAGAATTTAATTCTGCTTTTCTTCCGTTTTGCCGTATTCCACCCTTTCAAGCGTCAGCCCTTTTGGCGGCAACGTTAATATATTTTCGGGGCGCACTCCGCTTTCAAATGCGGAAATTATATCGCTTGCGGATATTTTTCCTTGCCCCGCGGCGACGACCGCTCCCGCCATAATACGCACCATATTGTACAGAAATCCGTCGCCCGTTACGATAAATTCGTAACAATCGGGCGTTTTTTCGATATCTGCGGAAAAAATAGTTTTTACCGGCGACGAGTGCGACGAACTGTCGGTTTTAAAAGCCGAAAAGTCGTGTTTGCCGACAAATGCCGAACAAACCTTTTCCATGTTGCCCTCATCGGCTGCTCCTTTGATAAAATAGGCGTCGCGGTTTATAAGCGGCATTATATGTTCGCCGAAATAAAAGCGGTAGACGTAGGTTTTTCCCGACACGTTTTTGCGCGCGTGGAATTGGCCCGACACCTCGCGGCTGCTCTGGCAGACGATATCATTGGGGAGAAATCGGTTAAGCTTGTAGCAAATGCGATTGTCCGGCAGTTTGGTGTCGGCGTCGAAATGGAAAAAGTATTGCCGGGCGTTTACTCCGGCGTCGGTGCGGCTGCAACCTTCCGCTTTTATTTTTGCCGAAAACAATTTTTCAAGCGCGGTTTCGACAACTTCCTGCACTGTTTTCGAATTGTCGTTTTTCTGCCAGCCGCCGTAGTTTTTTCCGAGATATTGAATTTCGACCAGAAATCTTCTCAAAATTATTTAGCCACCGAATTGATATATTTTTTGAACGAAGACAAAATTTCGTCCACAAGCGAACTGTCCTCGCTTTCCACCATAACGCGGACTTTGGGCTCGGTTCCGGACATACGCATTATTATTCTGCCGTTTCCCGCAAGCTTCTGCTCGCTTTCTTCCAGCATGTGCTGAATCCACTTGTCGTACATTATTGCAGGCTCTGCATACTCCGCTATCGCTTTTTGCGGCACGAGCGAGAGTTTTTCGGGAGCGTACAGTTTTCCGCCGCGGAACAGAGCTTTGGTAAGGAATATCGCGCTGAGTATTCCGTCGCCGGTGGTTGCCGCGGGATATACTATATAATGTCCCGACTGCTCGCCGCCGAGGTTGTAGCCGTTGCGGTACATAAGGTCGCAGATGTGCTTGTCGCCGACAGGAGTGCGCAGCAATTTTTTTCCGTCTTTCATAAGCGCCTTTTCGAGCGCAAGATTATTAAGAACCGTTCCCACGACCACGTTATCTTTAAGCGGAATGCTCTTGGAAATATTGTAAAGCACCGTGTCGCCGTCTATTACTTCTCCGTCCATAACCACGGCAAGTCGATCGGCGTCGCCGTCGAACGCAAAACCCAGCCGGCAATCGGTGCCTTCCATGCTGCGCGCGACGTAATCGGGGTGAAGAGCTCCGCATCCGCTGTTTATTTTCTCGCCGCGAAGCGAACTGTTGTCCACCATAACCGTGGCACCCAGCGACTCGAACACCTGCTTTGCTACCGTTGCCGAAGCTCCGTACGCACAGTCCAGCCACACTTTAAGACCCGAAAAATCGGCGTCGGCGGTAGACGTAAGAAAATCGATATATTTTTTTCTTGCCGCTATGTAATTTTCCTCTTTTCCCTTATCTCCGTCGTAAAGCGGCGGATTGTCTATATAATATTCGATGCTGTTTTCCTGTTCGGGCGTAAGCTTAATGCCGTTGCAATCAAAAACCTTGATACCGTTGTATTCGGGCGGATTATGCGACGCACTTATCATTACTCCGCAGCGTGCGCCCGTCGTAACCGCAAGGTGCGCTACCGCAGGCGTTGGCAGTATTCCCAGAAGCACTGCGTTTCCGCCCATCTCGGTTATGCCGTCCACCAAAGCTTTTTCAAGCGGAGTACCGGACACTCTCGTGTCGCGCCCAACCACATAGTCGCCTTTTCCGAAATACTGGCAAAGTGCCTTACCCGTCTTGTACGCAAGCTCGGAATCCAGTTTTTCGCCGTACTTGCCCCTTATTCCGTCCGTTCCGAAATATTTCATAAAAAAATTTACCTCCGTTCCGTTTATGTTTCAACGGGCATTTTTTTGCGCGAAGTGCTAAATTCGCGTCGTTCCCGTTTAAGTTTTCTTATTTGTCTTTATTGTCTTTTTATTTTTGCTGTCCGGCGTCGCCGTTCTCCGCGTCGTCCGCGGGCGCGCTTTTCTTTCTGAAAATCGCTTTGAAAATAAGAACCAGCACAACGACAACCGCAACTGCCGCGACAACCGCTATTATAATGTTTATGACTCCTTCCGGCAAGAAGTAACACAGCAGCGAGAGTATCGCGCATGCGACGGCATTGCCGGCAACCACCGACAAAAGCGCTTTGTGATATTTAAGTCCTATTATCGACGCGACTGCGCAGCCCGTCCACACGCCCGTGAGCGGCAGCGGAAT
>USKH01000105.1 GCA_900555125.1 uncultured Clostridium sp. | reverse complement strand
CGATCTCCGCGAAATTGATGAAGAGACAGAAAAACAACATTTGAGATAAACGGATCGGAGTTCTCTATGGCATTGATGAAAAAGGTGTGGGCGGTTGCATGGATCGTGCTTCTTTTCGGGGCCCTGCATGTGAACGGAGAGGAAGACAATCCCTGCCGCCATCCGGAAGACCGGCGCGAGGGTGACGGAATCACCGGAGAGATCACGATCCTGGCCACGCAGACGGTGAAGCTTGAGGGGCAGTGCGGTTCTTCTGTTGACATCTGTTCGATCGCGAAAGGTGCGGTGAATTACAACGACACGGTGCGCCAGAAGTGGAAGTGCGGCGTATGCGGAGACAGGCTCGCTTCTACGCGTCCGGCCGATCACGACGTGACCAAGTCCGCGTCGCACTATCCCGGGGGAGGGGACGGTCCGGTGACGGGTGCCGGGACCTATCGTGTCTCAGTCTCGGCCGGCTGCAGCTGCTGCGGCAAGAGCGATTCGACGATCGTGACGGTCGTCATCGAGCATACTTTCGATAACACCGACAACTGCGATGTGTCGCTTCTGTGGTACAACGACCCTTCGACAGATCCGAAAAAACCGAAGCCGAACGCTTCTCCGAACTGTCCGTATCCGGAGAGTCAGGTGGAGATGCAGAATCTCTGCTATCAGACGGGGAACTGTAAGACTCAGCGTGTTTGTACCGTATGCGGAGAGGAGGCGCAGTCCACCAGTAATACGATCGAAAATAAAAAAAGCGTAAGGGCTGCCCTTGCGCTTTTTGCTTTTTATAATCAAATTTCGGAACGGAAATCGGATAAATCGGTATAAAATCGGATTAGCGATAAATAGGTGATGAAATTTATTGCCGGATATGACTTTTTATCCGGGTTATTTGCTTCGTTTGCGATATTCCGAGGGGGAAAGACCGGTTTGCTTTTTGAAAAACGGGGTAAAAACAGAAAAAATCAGTTGAAATAGTCGATTTGCATGGCTTTACGGACGGAAGAAAGCGTTTCCGCTGCAGTTTTTTCGGCTTTAATGCAGCCGGCGCGCAGAATTTCCTTGACTTCGGGAATGCGGTTTGCCCATTCGAGACGGCGCTCGTAAATGGGTTTAAGCTCGCTTTGAAGCACTTTGGACAGGAATTTCTTTATCTTCACGTCGCCCAGGCCGCCTTTGCGGTAGTGCGCTTTAAGTTGGTCGAGATTACTGTATTCGGGCAAAAATTCGGCAAAGTGTTCGGGTTTTGCGAATGCGTCGAGGTAGGTAAAAACAGTATTGCCTTCTACTTTACCGGGGTCTTCCACGCGGATGTGGTCGGGGTCGGTGAACATGCTCATTACCTTTTTGTGAATTTCTTCGGGGCTATCGGCAAGATAGATGCAGTTGCCCAGCGATTTACTCATTTTTGCCTTGCCGTCGATACCGGGAAGACGTCTGCAATCGGCATTTTCGGGCAGAACCATTTCGGGTTCGATAAGAGTTTCGCCGTACACCGAGTTGAATTTATGCACGATTTCGCGGCACTGTTCAAGCATGGGCGCCTGATCTTCGCCTACCGGTACAGTGGTGGCTTTAAAAGCCGTTATGTCCGCCGCCTGGCTTATCGGATAGCACAAAAAGCCTACGGGAATGCTGTTTTCAAAGTCGCGCATTTTGATTTCCGATTTGACCGTCGGGTTGCGCTGGAGCCGAGACAGCGTTACGAGGTTCATGTAGTAGAACGTAAGCTCGGTAAGCTGGGGAACGGCGGACTGAATGAAAATAGTGGATTTTTCCGGGTCGATTCCGCATGCGAGATAGTCAAGAGCGACTTCTAAAACATTGGAGCGCACTTTTTCGGGATGCTCGGCGTTGTCGGTAAGAGCCTGCGCGTCGGCAATCATAATATAAATGTCGTCGTATGCGCCGCTGTTTTGCAGCTTCACGCGTTCGCGAAGAGAGCCGACGTAGTGACCGATATGCAGTCTGCCGGTGGGGCGATCGCCCGTGAGAATTACTTTTTTCATGTTATCCTCCGTTTTTTCCGTTTACTACGGAACGAATTTTGAGAGTTGCTTTTATTATAATAAATTGCGTATTTTTGTCAAAAAAATTACTTGATTAAAGCAAACCGGAGTGAATTATGCAGTTTGCGGTGGCGACGTTGGTCGCGATGGGGATGTCGTATACGACGGCTATGCGCAAAAGTGCCTTGACGTCGGGGTCGTGCGGCTGCGCTTCGAGAGGATCCCACAAAAAAACTATTGCGTCTATCGTGCCTTCTGCCACACACGCGCCTATTTCGAGGTCGCCGCCCATAGGTCCGGACAGGAATTTTTTGACGGTAAGTCCGGTTTTTTCGGCTACTAAGCCTGCGGTTGTACCCGTTCCGCACAGGTCGAAAGAGGAAAGTTTTTCTTTATTTTCGGTTGCCCAGGCAATCATATCGGCTTTTTTGTGGTCGTGAGCGACCAGCGCGATTACTTTTTTATCCATAGTATTCTCCGTAAAAGTGACGTTGCGTTTAATAATGCCGAAAAACAGCGTTATTAAAGCCCTTGAAAGCAAGTTTTTCGTTTATAGTGTAACATATTTTTTATTTTTTTTCAAGCGATAAATACTTTAATATTCCAAGTCGCGGTCGTGATCGTCGATAAATTGCCAGAAAGCGTCGAATTCCTTGTGCGACACGCTTCCGCCGCGCGACAGAATAAGATAGTCGCCGTGCTGCCAGCGATATTTTATTTCGGTGGGAACAAATCCGTTTTTCTCGTAAAAATCCAGGCGTTTAACGCGCTGGTCGCGGTTTTTCGCCCTTTCTTCGGCGGGATCTTCAACGTCCACAATAACCTTGTAATTTTTTTTGATATCGCATATCGTGTTTATTATCCGCGAGCCGTAGCCTTCGTCGCGCTTGTCGGGCGCAACTGCAAAATATATTACGTGAGATATATTAAGACAGGTAAGAATGCTTGCAAAGCCAACGAAAGCGTTTCCGTCGAAAAACGCCAGTAAATCGCCCACGTTTTGTTTGTCGTTCACAAGATAATTAAGCCCTCGTCCGCGTTCGTTGGGCGGGAAAGCGGTTTCATATAGCTTTTCGATTACGGGAAGAGAAAGATCGTCTTCCATGGTGATTTTTTTATAACTTAGCATAAAATCCTTTTTGCGTAGTTTTTTTTCTTTGGAATTCAATTATAGCACTTTTATAAAAAACCGACAAGCGTTTTTCGCGAGGCAATCAAAATATATCGTGATTTTTGCGGGAGGGGCGTAACAATGCGGCATTGGGGTGAATGTTTTTTTTGAACTTATTCCGCAGGGAGAGGTTTGTCCCTCGCCAAGAGTTTATAAAAGTAATACCCGCAAAAAAACACCCGCCCAATAAAAAAGGACGGGTGTTACAAATATTTTAATAAAAATCGGGCAAGAAAGCCTTATTACACCAATCTTACCGGCAAAACGAGATATAAAAGGTCTTCGGCGGAGTCGGACGGAGTGACTACGCAGGGCTGAACGGCGTCGTTGAACGAAAGAGTCATGCATTCGCTGCCGATGTATTTGATAAGCTCGGTGAAATAGCGCGCGTTGAATGCGATGGAAAGGTCCTTGCCTTCCAGTTTAATGTCCAGATGCTCGTCGATTTTGCCCATTTCGCTGCCCGACGAAACGTCCATAATATTTTCGTGTACGTCGAGACGAACCAGGTTGTTTCTGTCCGAGCGGGCGAGAAGAATGGCGCGTTCCAGGCTGGACTCGAAAGCTTCGACAACCACGGTTGCGCGCGTTTCGAAACGTTGCGGAATTATGCGGCGGTAGTCGATATAATTGCCGTCAAGCACTCTTGCGGTTATGCATGTGTGACCGAGATCGACCGCCACGTAATTTTTCTGGAACAAAACCGAGATAGGCTGTTCGTCGTCTTCGATAAGGCGGCTTATTTCGTTTAAGCTGCGCGCGGGAATAACCGCCGAAACGTTGCCGTCGCTGTGCTCGGTGGTTTTAACGCACTTTGCCAGGCGGTATCCGTCGGTTGCGACAGCGGTAACGTCGCCGTTTTCCACCGTGAAGCACACGCCTTTCAGAATGGGACGAGATTCGTCGGCGGAAACGCAGAACGATACGCGATTGATGATATCTCGCAGATTTTTACCCAAAAACGTAACTTTTTGCGCGCTTTCCAGTTTTTTGATTACCGGAAACTCGTCCACGGGCAGGCAATTAAGCTCGCCCTCGGAGTCGCGATAGCGTATTTTCATCTTGTTGTCGCCGAAGACGCTGAGTTCGACGCGCTCGGAGTCGAGTTTTTTTACGAATTCGGCAAAAAGTCTGCCGGGAACGACCGCCGAACCTTCCACTTTGACTTCGGCGGAAATGGTTTTTTCGATAGCCAGTTCCATATCGGTTGCGGTAAGCTTGATCGCGCCGTCGAAACACTCCAGTTTTATTCCTTCCAGCACGGGATTTACCGTTTTGGTGCCTGCCGCTTTGATAACTTTACCCACCGCGTCGGACAAATCGTAGCCGTTGCAAACTATTTTCATATCGCACCTCGTAAATGTAAAAGAATTTTTCACTTAGATTATATCACCGCGCGAAAAAAAAGTCAATCCCCTGTCGCATTTTCGCTTAAATAAGAATGCTCGCCCCCCGAGCGTTTCGGGGAAAGGACGCTCCGAAGCCGAGGCTCTGACCGTTTTTCCGGGAATAAGGCAAAGGAAGGCGCGGTAAATTAACAGAAATTACCTTGGAAAAAACCGCAAGTTTCTATTCTTTTTAAATATAATATATATGGCAAGGGAATTTTTCGGCGGTAAAAGGAGAGAAAAATTTTATAAACGGTTGGCGGGAGACCGCAGGTTTTCCCTATGGGGTAGAGTGAGGCGTTGTTGCACGGCAGGAATAAAATGCGTTTGCCCGCCACATGCAGCCCTCTCCGTCGCGGTGAACCGCGCCACCTCTCCCGGAGTGAGAGGCTTTAAAAAGAAGTCAAAAGTTTGTGCCG
>USKH01000104.1 GCA_900555125.1 uncultured Clostridium sp. | reverse complement strand
AGAACAACTCCTTCGGTTGTAGGTTTTGCAAAAGACGGTGAACGTCTCGTAGGTCAGGTTGCAAAGCATCAGGCTGTCGCAAACCCCGACAGAACAGTCATTTCCATTAAACGTGAAATGGGTTCCGACCATAAAGTGACGATTGACGGTAAAAATTATTCCGCCCCCGAAATTTCGGCTATGATTCTTTCAAAACTTAAAGCAGACGCCGAAAGTTATCTCGGCGAAAAAGTTACCGAAGCGGTAATAACCGTTCCCGCATACTTTACAGACTCGCAGCGTCAGGCAACCAAGGACGCCGGCAGAATAGCAGGTCTTGACGTTAAAAGAATTATAAACGAGCCTACTGCAGCCGCACTTGCTTACGGTCTGGATAAAACTAAAGATGCAAACCAGAAGATATTTATTTACGACCTCGGCGGCGGTACATTCGATATTTCCATCCTTGAAATAGGCGACGGAGTTGTGGAAGTTATCGCAACCGCAGGTAACAACCGTCTGGGCGGCGACGACTTCGATAAACGCATTATGGACTATCTCGTAGAAAACTTCCGTAAGGATACCGGAGTTGATTTGTCCGGAGATAAGATGGCTCAACAGAGATTGAAAGAAGCTGCCGAAAAAGCAAAAATCGAACTTTCTACTCTCAACAACACCAAGATCAGTCTGCCTTTTATAGCAATGGGAGCAAACGGAACTCCGCTTCACATGGATTATGACCTGTCGCGTCAGAAGTTTGAAGCTCTTATTGCAGATCTTGTCGAGCAGACCGTTACTCTTACAAAACGCGCTTTAAGCGACGCTCAGCTTACTCCTTCGCAAATAGACAAAGTAATTCTTGTCGGCGGATCCACTCGTGTACCGTGCGTTGTAGACGCCGTAAGAAAAGTTGCCGGAAAAGAGCCGTTCAAGGGTATTAACCCGGACGAATGCGTTGCAATCGGTGCGGCTATACAAGGTGGCGTGCTTGGCGGTGAAGTTAAAGACGTTCTGCTTCTCGACGTGACCCCGCTTTCATTGGGTATCGAAACCATGGGCGGCGTTTGCACCAAGATTATAGACAGAAATACCACTATTCCTACTAAAAAGTCGCAGATATTCTCTACCGCAGCCGATAATCAGCCTGCAGTCGATATTCATGTTTTGCAGGGTGAAAGACCTATGGCTGCCGACAACAAAACGCTTGCTCGTTTCGAACTGGGCGGAATTGCTCCCGCACCCCGCGGAATTCCGCAGATTGAAGTTACTTTCGATATAGACGCAAACGGTATCGTTCACGTTTCCGCAAAAGATAAAGGAACCGGCAAGGAACAAAGCGTAACCATTACCGCTTCTTCAAACCTTTCCGAAGCCGAAATCGATAAGGCTATTAAAGATGCCGAAAGTTTTGCTGCTGCCGACAACAAACGTAAGGAACTGGTTGACGCAAGAAATCAGATCGATATGCTTGTCTTCCAGATTGAAAAATTCCTGAAGGAGAACGGTGAAAAGGTTGACGCTGCCGATAAAGCTAAGCTTGAAGACGAGATGAATAAGGCAAAGGAAGCTATGAAGAGCGAAAATATCGATGAGGTAAAAGCCGCAACCGAAAATTTGCAGAAAGTTTCCAACGAAGTGTTCACCAAACTCTACCAGCAGGCCGGCGGTCAACAGGATGCCAACGGCGGTAACAACGGAAATAACGGCAACGGCGGCGATAACGTGGTCGATGCCGAAGAAGTGTAATTAAATAAACTTAAAGCGGAGAAGTATGGCTAAATCTTATTATGACGTTCTCGGTGTGTCTAAAACGGCAACCGAGGACGAAATCAAACAAGCGTACCGCAAACTCGCAAGACAATATCATCCCGACCTTCACCCCGACGACAAAGACGCAGCGGAAAAGTTTAAGGAGATAAGCGAGGCGTACGATACGCTCGGAAATAAAGAAAAGCGAGCCGCTTACGACAATCCTTCGCCCTTCGGTAATGCGTCGGGCGGAGGATCTGCCGATTTTTCCGGTTTCGGAGGTTTCGGCGGTTTCGGCGGAGGCTCGGGCGGCATATTCGACAGTATTTTCGATATGTTTGGCGGCGGTTCCGGCGGAAGAAGCGCTCAGCGGGAAAACGTGGGCGCCGATCTCGAACAGAATCTTACGCTGACTTTTGAAGAAGCTGCTTTCGGCGTATCGAAAGAAATCAAAATTACACGTAACGAAACGTGTTCTTCCTGCAAAGGAACCGGAGCAAAGGACGGAACAAAATACCATACTTGTCCTACTTGCGGTGGTAGCGGAAGAGTTCGTTCGGTTCAGGATACGCCGTTCGGAAGAATAGCAAACGAGCGCGTTTGCTCTACGTGCAGGGGAAGCGGAAAGGTTATTGACGAAAATTGTCCCGATTGCGGCGGCAGAGGTATAAAGCGCAGAAACGTGACGCTGAGAGTGTCTATTCCTGCGGGAGTGGAGTCCGGTCAGACGCTTACCGTACAGGGCGAAGGCGAAAAAGTTTTGTCGGGCAGAAACGGCGACTTGTATTTAAACATTACCGTTATGTCTCACAAGATATTTACGAGAAGAGGCATGGATTTGTACCTCGATTTTCCCGTAACTTTCACTCAGGCTATTTTAGGCGAAAAAGTAAACATACCGCAGCTTAAAGGCGGAACGTTTGCGTATACGTTGCCGGAGGGTATTATCGGCGGAACGACCGTCCGCGTTCGCGGTCAGGGTATAACTACAAAGCGCGGCACCGGAGATATGTATGTTACGTTTATCGTAGATATGCCGAGAAAACTTTCGCGCGATCAGAAAACAAAAATTCAACAGCTTGCAAGCGATATGAAAATCGACCAATTCGACAAGGTTAAAGATTTTAATAAGCGTGCGGGCATTTAACGGAGTGCATTACCTATGAAATGGCAACAAATTACCGTTACGACTACTACCGAAGGGAGCGATCTGGTCTCTTCGGTATTATACGATTACGGAAGCGACGGAGTCAGTATTGCGGATAAAAACGATGTTCTGGCATTGATTAAAGAAAAGAAAAATTGGGATTATGTTGATGACGATTTACTTAACCCCGGAGACGGGAAGGTTTTAGTCAGCGGATTTTTTGCCGAGGACTTCAACCCTGCCGAACTTTATTCGGCACTCGACGCATTGAAAGAAGACAGCTTTTTCCCGATGGGAGCGATGGAAGTTACTCGCTCGTACATAAACTCGGAAGACTGGGAAAACGAATGGCGCAAGTACTATGCTCCGATAAAAATCGGAAAAACGGTAATTGTTCCGGCTTGGCAAAAATATCATGCCGAAAACGGAGAAATCCCCGTGTATATCGAACCCGGAATGGCGTTCGGAACCGGTAATCACGAAACTACATCGATGTGCGTCGAGCTTATGCAGTCGCTTGATTTAAGTTGTAAACGCGTAGCCGACGTTGGTTGCGGAAGCGGTATATTGGGAATTGTTGCGCTTTCGCTGGGGGCAAAAAATTGCGTTTTCAACGATATCGACCCGCTTGCGACGAAAGCTACACATGAAAACTTAATTCTTAACGGTTTTACCGATTGCGATATTATTACGGGCGATTTATATGTCGGTAAACATAAATTCGACGTTGTGCTTGCCAATCTTACCGCAGACTTGTTGTTACGACTTAAAGACATGTTGTCGTCGCTTTGCAATAAAGGCGGGAAAATAATAATCAGCGGTATCATAAACGCTCGTGCCGAACAAATTTATTCTGCTTTTTCAAGCGATCTGAAACCCGTAACCGTGTTAAAACGCGGCGAATGGCAAGCGATGATGTTTGAATGCGTATGAAGAAAATATTTTCCGACAATCTTGAAAACGGTAAATTTGTGCTTGCTGGCGACGATCATGCGCATCTTGCGTATGCTTTGCGCGCTCGAGTAGGTGACGAAATAACCGTGTGCAATGACGGCGTGGACTATTATTGCAAAATCAGATCCATATCCAAGAAAGAAACAGTTCTCGAGCCTATTGAAAGCAAAGTTTGCGATGCTGAGCCGACAGTTGCCGTCACGCTGTACTTTGCGGCAATGAAAGGCGATAAAAACGAACTTGTGGCGCAGAAATGCACCGAACTCGGCGTTAAATGCTTGCGTCCGTTTATCTCCTCCAATTGCGAATGTCGCGCCGAGAGCGTTAAAATCGAGAGAATAAACAAGATTATCACCGAAGCGGCTCAACAGTGCGGCAGAGGAATGGTGCCGCATATTGACAAAATACGTTCTTTTGACGAGGTGTTGTCCGAACTTAGAAAATACGACAAAGTTGTCTTTCCTTACGAACGAGCGACCGATAAAACGCTGAAAGACGTTCTGCGAAATTCGAACGGAAATAAGTGTATAGCTATAATCATAGGCAGCGAAGGCGGATTTACCGAAAAGGAAGCCGATGCTTTGACTAAAATCGGTGTGACTCCGATAACGCTCGGAAAAAGAATATTGCGTGCCGAAACCGCTTCTATAGCGGTTGTTGCGGCTGTTATGTACGAGGAGAATCAATGGAAAATAAACTAAAAGTAGTCGTCTTTTCGCTCGGATGCAAGGTAAATCAGTACGAAGGCAGGTCTATGGTCGAAAAGTTGGAAGAAAACGGTTTTTACGCAACCGACAAGCCCGAACCTGCCGACGCATATATAATTAACACATGTTCGGTTACTGCCGAAGCTGATAAAAAATCAAGGCAGGCAGTTGCGAGAATGTTAAAACTAAACCCCGATGCGAAGATCTATATCTGCGGATGCAGCAGTCAAAACAATCCGATACAATATGAGGGTAAGCCCAATATTCGTATGATTTTTGGTAGTTTTGGCAAGATTTCCGCTATTTCAAGTATTATGTCTGACATAGTACTTAATGATACACACAAACCTTTGGTAAATGTTTGTTCGATGCCGGAAAAATATGAGGACGATTTGTCGCCCGAGCTTACGAAAAGCCGAGCTTTTTTGAAGGTTCAGGACGGTTGTAATAATTTCTGTTCGTACTGTATTGTTCCGTATCTCC
>USKH01000103.1 GCA_900555125.1 uncultured Clostridium sp. | reverse complement strand
CATAGCCGAGTTTTTCCGCATCCTCGCGTTTTAACGAAATTACCGTCGTCCATACAACGCCGTCATGATTTCCAACTTCTTTCGCTACCTTGGAGAGTTTTATAGGCTCATCAGAATAAGAGAATAACCCGTGCGAGCCCGCCTTTTCAACGCGCGGGCGCATCGCTATATACCCGATATAGTTTTCTTTCTTGCCTATCCGATCCACGTTCTCTTCTATCGCTTTGTCTATAAACGTCGTCGCCGTATATTTCGTTTTTGCAGACAAATAATCCTGATACTCGAAACTGTCTTTACAATCGGGAAAGTCATCTATAAGCCGATCAACTAACTTTTCCTGTTCTTTTGTAGCGGGTTCGTCCTTCCACTTTTCGCCCTCGATTTCAACGCCCTCACGCGTTGCGATATAGTCGACGTAATGCTCGCCTTGCTTGGGCGCGCCGGGCTTTATATACCGCCACTTTACGATTAACCTCGCCATTAGCCTTTCTGAAATTTATACGCTTCGTCAAACGATACCGCGCCGCGAATACGCTTTACTTCGTCCACGCAAAGTCCGCGAAGTTTTACAAGCGTTTCTTCGTCGATCTCACTGTTTGCCGCCGTAACGTGGAGCGACATTGAAAGTTCAACCGCTATTTTGAACAGCAGACTTGCCATACGGTTTTCAAACGCGCCGAGCGTGCCTTGCAAGGTAGACACAATCACTTGCGGGAAATATTCTTTTCCGTCGCTTGTCGTAAGATAGCCGCAGTAAAAATTGATTGCTTTTTCTATAAATTCCGAGCGACTTTTTACGTTTTCCGCGCGATATAACTTCTCTACTTTCTCGATCGTTTCTTTCCGCACCCACAGCGCGAATTTTCTTTTATCTTTCGGCTCGGACATAGTTTTTCCTCCTTTGCACCCTGCAACGCCTTGTTTTTTTCTTTTTGTTTTGCCGTATTTTGCAACACCCGACTCTTTTCTTTGAATTTGCCTTATTTTGCAACCCCTTGACTGTTTTTTTCAAAATCCCTTATGCGGTCGGCGTTGCCGTCCGCAGTGAACCGCGAAGGGGTGCTACTGCAACCCCTTCGCTTATTCCTGCAACCAAATAGGAAACGGCTTTTACTGCATATTCATTTCAAGCGAATGCCCCTTTTCCGTTATTTCGTCATGTTCGTCCTCGTCGTGATAGATATCTTCGTCGGCTATATTCGAGCCGAGCATTCCGAGCATATTTAACGCACGCTCTTTTTCCGAACAACATTTCGGCGCGTTCGCCGCATATTCCGCCTGTTCCGCAAGATCTTCCGCCGTGAGTATATCTGTAGCCTTCTGCTTTTCATCGCTGTTTTCGTCCTTTATTTCTTCCCCGCGTTTACGTTTCTCCCTGTTTTTCTCGTCGTCATCCGAATCCTGTTCTTCGGTAACCCGTTGCATAAATTCGTTTGCGATTATTTTCGCTTTCGGTATAAACGTCGCATATCGCGGATAATTACAACCTTGCGTATCCACAAGTATTCCGTCGTCACCGTTTTCACTTAAGAGCAAAACGCAAGTGTCATCGCCGTGTCTGCCCGACAGATATCCTCTATCTTCCAGTGAATTTTTCATAACGTCTCTGAATTCCGCATCGGACAAAACTATTACTTCCGACACTTTATATGACAGCGGTTCCAGTGTTTCAGGTTTACGCCACATCATTGCGTTTAATTTCAATTTCTCTGTCGGTTTTATGGTTTTGATATTATTATGCAGTTGCTTAATCTCTTTCTTTAAGTCGTCCATATAGTCCAAGACAAAGCACAGTCCGGTTCTGTCGCCCTCGTTCTGTTCGAAAGGCTTTTCGCCCGAAATATCGTCCTGTAATTTTTTTGCAAGATTATCGAGTGAATCGTACCATCGTTCGACCGCATCATACAACTTTGCCTTTAATTCTGTTTCTTTTTTCATTTTATCCGCTCCTTTCATTCTCATATTCTTGCCTTACGCTCTCTAACACGGCGACGATTTCTTCATACGCAAAATTTGTTCCGAACGCGGTGTTTATCTTTTCAACAAGTTCTTCGTCCGTTTCAGCCGAAAAGCAATCGGAAAGTTTCTGCGCTAAATCGTCGACAGCAATATCAAAAAGCGCAAACGAATATATCGCCTGCGCTTCCCGTATTTTTAATTCTTCATACCCCGCGTCCGTCATTACCCGCTCTATCTCGGCGTGCCGTTCCGCTTCAATTTTTTCTCTTTCCTGCATTATGCTTTCTATTTCGCTCGTATCGATTCTTACATCGTTCGAGAAGATGCCCATCACCGCTATCGCGGGCAACATTACGATTATCGTTACGATTAGTATAAGATACAGAACCGTTTTTCTGCCTTTTTTATTCGACAACACCGCCGCGCCGATCTTTTTGAGTATCGGTATGATAGGCACAGCCATTATCTGCCGCCCCCTTTGCCGAACAATTCCGCCTTATATTCGGGCGCGATCACTTCGAGCAAATACCTTTCGTTTCCGCAACGGTACAAGCACGTTCCGCGTTCGGGATATCGAAAAAGTTCAAACTCGCTCGGTTCAATCTGCAACGCGTCCATATATTCTTTCGGGTTGATTTGCCCTGCATTGAATAAAAATTGATGCGTCGGAATAGAAAACAGCGGTTTCGTAAATTCGCGGATCGAAGGCAGAAGAAAGTCCTCTATATTCTGACTCGCGAGTATCACCGACGAGTCCTTTTTTCTTACGCGCTTCATGGCGTTTCGGATATACTCGATTGCCGTCATATTCGTTAAAAATAAATACAATTCGTCAATGCTTGCCGCCGTATTGCCTTCGCCGAGCAGTTTGTTCGACATATACGAAAGAATATTGAACAGCATTACATCTTTAAGCCTACGATTTGACTCTAATAGTCCTTTTACGCCAAAGCACAAAAAATCACCCGAAGTAATATTCGTATGCCCGTCGAAATATTTGCTTTCCGCACCGACGCACATCGAATGGATTCCGAGGCATACTTCCTGCAACGTTTCTTCCGAATACAAGTATTTCTTTTCCTTGTCGTATGAAACGTATTCTTCTTCGCAAAGCGCGTAAAAATCCGACATCGTGGGATAATCTTTCGCTGTTTTTTGCGTATAGTCCGTTTCGTCCGTAATACCGCACTTTTCGTATAGTTTCGTTAAAAGAATTTCTATCGTGTCGATTTGCGTATCGTCGAAATCTTTATACGTCTTGAAGAAATCTTTTAAGAAGGCTATATGCTGCGACAGGCGCGTTACCTTTTTGAAGGCTTCGGGGCAGTTTTCCGTATTTTCTTCTTTTCCGCTCGTTTCGCCCGTTGTTTCCGTCCATGCTTTCGGTTCTAACGGGTTTATCTTATATTCGCCCGACAAAAAGTCTATATAACACCCGCCGAGATTTTTACACAGTTCTTCGTACTCGCTTTCGGGATCAAGGCAAATCACTTTTTTGCCCGATTCGCGGATATTCGTGAGCAGAAGTTTCATTAGATAACTTTTGCCCTGTCCGCTGTTACCGAGAATTAAAACGTTGCTCGTGGTTTTATCTTCTGTTCGGCGGTCGAGATCGACGATTACGTTCGTACCGTATTTGTCTTTACCGATATAAAAGCCGTTAGCATCGGTTTTTCCCGAAAATGCGAACGGATAAAAATTTGCCGCCGAACTTGCGGGGAGAACCCTTTCATACAGCGTTCCGAACTGATTTGCGCCGAAGGGCAGAACAGACAAAAAGCCTTCTTTTTGTCTTAACGTAAGCCTGTCGACCGTAATCTTCGCTCTTGCAAGTTCCATAAGCGTTTGGTTTTGAATTTCACGTAAACTTTCGAGCGATTTTGCCTTTAATTCGATAAACACCGCGCAATGTAGTAAGCACTCGCGGCTCTTTCTTAAACCAGCTAAAAGGTCGATTACGTCCTGCAAATTGCCTTCGGCTTCCACGCTGTCCGTCATATCGTTCGCGGTGGATTTCATCTTGTTTTTTCTCGTGGCGTTCTGAATGATTTTTCTCTGCTCCGCCGCTTCCACAAGTCTGTGGTATATCCGCAAAGTCACGCCGTTCTTATCCGCCACTCTTGCAAAGATTGCTTGCTGTTCGGTAAGCGGCGGATATTCCCGCACCGCCCATGCGCACCTGTAACTGTCGCCGACGATATAATGGTCGACATTGAATTTGATTATTCCCGGCAGAACGCAATCGAAAAACGTTTTCGTATCGAGTTTCTCCGTCTTTTCCGGCGATATCTTTTTCTTTGACATTACTCGTCCTCCTTTAAGTTGAAATACTGCTCGCCATCGTAATCGGGGATATTCTCGCCCGTTAAAGAAGCGTCGAAATATAGGGCTATAAGTCGTTTAATCATAGGTTTCTTCATTCTATGAACGTCAAAACCTTGTTCGGATAAGACCTTACTCACCGTGTTCGCATACGAGAAAACTTGCGATGTTTTTAAGCCCTTGCACCTTGCAATAAATATAAACTGTCGAGCCGTGGTGAGTTCCGCCTGAATCTCGTCGAGAAACGCTGCGTCCTTTTTCAACAGCATTTTTATCTGTAGGTTCGGCTCAATGTTTATCCTTTCCTGCAAATACGCCTTATTATCGTCGAAACGTTCCGCCGAGTCGACGCATACGATTTCCATATCCGGCGCGGCAGACAGCGCAAGCGTTAGTTTTCTTACTTTACTCTCTACGCTATCCGAACTTAAAACCGATATATTTGTCGGCGAAATAACGAAAAACAATAATTCTCTGCCCACCGTTGAAAGTTCGTATTCGGAAAAACCTTTAATTCCTATAAGCGTCTGCACCGCAGTTAGGTTTTTCTTTTTTTGCTTTTTCTTTGCCATATCATTCCTTCCATTTATACGTTTGTTGATCGGTTATAAAGTAGCGCACGGCGTATTTTATATAATACAAAACCGTCGCATCGTCTTTACGAATAGTTAAAAATCCAAAGTACAACGTTACGACTGCGGGAGTATAGATTTTGAGTTCCACCAAGGCAAAAACCAACACAAGCGCCGCAATGCAAAGAATAGCAAGATCTTTCATACTC
>USKH01000102.1 GCA_900555125.1 uncultured Clostridium sp. | reverse complement strand
TGTCCAGAATGGCCTTCGCCGCCGCCACCACGCCCCACACCTCCACGAGCGACTCGGCCGTCAGCGCCTTCACAAACTTCACCGCCGGAAAGAAGCTCGAAAAGAAGTATTACAGATATCACACCGGCTATATGGGCGGCTTGAAAGCTATTCAGTACAAGAAGATGATGGAAGAAAAGAGCGACGACGCACTTTACATCGCCATCAAGGGAATGCTCCCCAAAAACAGCCTGGGAAGAAAAATGCTTACTAAAGTGCGCATCTACAAGGGCGCAGAACACGAGCATGCGGCTCAGAAGCCCGAAGTGCTTAATCTGGTAAAGAGGTACAACTAATATGGCAGCAAAATCCGCTATGAAGAAAAAATTGCAATATTGGGGAACCGGCAGACGTAAAAAAGCGGTTGCCCGCGTTCGTCTCGTTCCCGGCAGCGGCTCCGTTGTCGTAAACAAACGCACTCTCGACGAATATTTCGGTCTCGATACCATGAAATACATCGTCAACCAGCCTTTGAATCTTGTAAACGCAGCAGATAAGTTCGATGTTTACGTAAACGTTTGCGGCGGCGGCTATACCGGTCAGGCAGGAGCAATCCGTCACGGCATTGCTCGTGCGCTCATCGAAGCAGACGCAGGCTATAAGGCAGAACTCAAGAAAGCAGGTTTCCTTACCCGCGATCCGAGAATGAAGGAAAGAAAGAAGTACGGCTTGAAGAAAGCTCGTCGCGCTCCGCAGTTCTCCAAGAGATAATTATTTTAATTATGAATTACAAAAAATACGCAGGTCGTTCGGCTTGCGTGTTTTTTTATATGCGATACCGTAATATCGTTCCGTGCGGCGACGGTATAGCACAGTTTTGTCGTCGGCCGGATTAAAGCGCGGCGTCCGGTAAATCTTAAGAATATCATTTAGTAAAATTTAAATTTGTTCGCCCCTTCAAAAATTGGACTTTTTCCCCGCGAAATGGTACAATATAGAAAAAACCGCAAAAGGAGAAAAATAATGGATTTTTTATACTGTAACCCCAATGTGATGCTTATAAAAAACGATTATGAAATAGTGGTAAACACGCAGGAAGAGGGAGTGTGCTACGTCAAAGTCGGCAGACAAACCTTCCACGAAAATCATTCGGGAATAATGCCCAGCGTGACGCTCGTGCATAAATACGTCGTGCCGCAAAAACTGCTTGACAAATACAAAACCTACACCGTGTATTTCAAAAAAGTAGTCGAGCGCAAAAACAATTTCCCTGTCGTCGGGAAATTGCTTAAAAAAACGTACGCTTTCCGCCCTATCGAGAAAACCGACGACATAAACGCGTTTTACATTGCCGATATTCACACCGATTGGGATAATGCCGAAAAAGTTTCGTTATATTTTGGCGACAAGCTTGACCTTTATATAGTCAACGGAGACTTCGGCGAAAGTAGTAGCTATGAAAATTTGCGCAGGCTTAATAAACTTATAGGCGATGTAACCAAGGGGGAAATTCCTTCTCTCGTAGGACGTGGTAATCACGATACCCGCGGGCTGCTTGCCGAAAAAGTAACCGACTATATGGCAACCGATGACGGCAGAGCGTATTTCGAATTCAGTGCAGGTCCGCTTTGGGGAGTGATTTTCGATTGCGGCGAGGATAAGTACGACAATCATCCCGAGTATCGTTCGCTCAATTTCTTCGAACAGTATCGGAAAGACGAGCTTAAATATCTCAAAAAATTAAAATCCAAAGCCGCGCCGTTTAAATTTGCGGTGTGTCACGTTCCGTTTATGCACGATTGCGCAATGTACGGTCAGTTCGATATTATGCCCGACCTGTATAAAAAGTGGGGAGAAGAAGCAAATCGTTTAGGTTTTGAGTTTATGATTTGCGGTCACACGCACACTGTTCGCTATATTCCCGTTACGGGTGATCAAGGCGATAAATTCGAGCATAACTATCCTGTCGTCGTAGGCGTCACCAAACGGAACGGATATTTGTCAGGCACGGCTCTCACCTTGAAAAAAAGCGGCTCTGTTATGCGTATCGTGGGCAGTGACGGCGACGTTTCGCCGGAATTTAAAATTTCCGAAGGTTTTGCCGAAGCGGACGGCAAGGCAATAAAAAACTGAAGAGGCGAATATGAATTATTACAATGCAAGCGAATTTGTCCCGACTCTTAAAAAACTCGGCTTAAATGTCTACTTTGTCGCAACCGCCGATAAGGACGGAAATATCGAAAAAGCAGAGGTAAACGGCGCAAATCCGTGCTGTCAATGCTATTCGGTTTCCAAAACTTTTACGGCGCTGGCTGCCGGAATATGTTTCGATAAAGGCGTGTTGTCGCCTGACAGCAAAGTAACCGAGGTTCTCAAAAAATATCTGCCCGAAAAGTACGACCAAAAGTGGAACGACGTTACTTTGCACGACCTGCTTCGTCATCGCAGCGGTTTGACAAGCGGTATTCTCGATATCGACTGCTTAAACGCAAGCGAATTCGGCACGTTCGACTATTTAAAGAGAGTGCTTTCGCAAAGCATCGAGGGCAAAACCGGCGAGCATTTCTGCTATACCGATGACGTGTTTTATCTTGCTTCCCGTATGGTTGCGGAGGCTTCCGGAATCGAGGCAGGCAAACTTCTCCGCTCACCGCTTATGAAAAAAATGGGATTTCGCCAGTATGCCTGGTCGGTTTGTCCGGAAGGATATGCAATGGGCGGCACGGGATTATTCCTCTGTACCGAGGATATGGTAAAACTCGGAGTGCTGTTCCTGCGCGGCGGCGATTGGTTCGGCGAACGCATAGTTTCGGAGAAATGGGTGGATTTGTGCTTTGAAAACGGCTACGGACTGGACTTTACAAACGAGAACGGGTGGGCGTTCAAGGGCGGAATGTGCGGACAAGGGTTGGCAGTAAATCGCGAAAAAAATGCAGTCGTTGCATGGCATGGCTTTGGTAAATACGCCTGGCACGAGGTTTTATTTGCCCCTCGTGGCGGACAAAATGTGTGAAAATCGCCGTTTCGGACGCCTGTCGATAAAAAAATATTGACATCTGACGGCTTTGATGGTATAATAATAACAAATAAGCCAAGGTAAGTCGTTTTTGTTGCGACGGCGCGGCTTTATATCCGGAGCCGAACAAAGTCTTCGGAAATACATAAAAAGGAGTAGAAAAAAATGAAAACGAAAAGAAGCATACTTTGCATTGTATTAAGTTTGGTTCTGGCAATTTGTGCCGTCGGTTTTACTGCCTGCAACCCGAACAATTCGGATAACGGCAAAAACCTGACCACCGCTCAGAAAACGCAGAACTTTGCAAAATCGGTTACCGACATCAAAGAAGGCGAAGGTTTTAACTTCAATATCGATAATTTAAGCGTTGCCGTTCCCGAAATGAAAATAAGCTACGACGCGCTTGTCGAAGAAAAGAAGCAATCTGTTGACGTTTTGTGCGATCTCGCGGCTACCATAACCGGCGAATTGTTTGCCGGAAAGGACGCAGCCGGTGCTTTTACGCTTAAAGCGCACTTCGGTATTAATGCAGATATGACTAAATCCGCAAAGGAAACCAACGAAGAGGTAAGCGGTGTGGTGTCGCACGGCGTTCTCGAAGCGGCGCTGTACATAAAGGGAGATAAGGTATATTTCAAATATGCCGCCGAAACCACGTATCCCGGTATTCCCGAAGCGTACAGAGAAATTAACTATAGCAAAGATGAAAAAGCTTTAAGCTTAACCGTTGAACAAATCAAAGAGCTTATACGCTCGCTTATTAAAGAGAATATGCCCGAACTTCCCGGCGGTATTGTGCTTCCCGAACTGGACGAAGGCACCGAAGCGGCAGTCAAGGCGGTTGCCGAAAAGCTTGAAAAGCTCTATAACGAGAAAATCGTGCCCGTTCTCGAAACGAAAAAAGCAGAGCTTGACGAAAAAACCGAAAAGTTGATTTCCATGCTCAAAAAGACCGCACTCGATATTACCGAAGAAAACGGCAACATAGTAATCAAGACCTCTGCTTCCAAAATGAAAGCGTTCAACAACGAACTGTATACGATGACGATAGACAAACTTATCGATAAGTATGCGGGAGAAGGCACTTTCGCAAAGATTAAAAAAGATGTAAACGGACTGCTCGATTACACTGTGGGAGATGTTCTCGAAAAATTGAACGAATACGGCGTTTCCGAGGACGATCTGTTTGCATTCCTCAACGAATGCGCAACCGCAATAAAAGGAGAAGAAACCACGATTGACGAACTTCTCGGAATGAAAGCCGGTGATCTCCGCGCAAAACTCGACGAAGAAAAGGACACCAAAATTCTTGATTTAATCAAAAAAGCCGACAGCTCTTTTGATGAAACCGCCATTCGCCAGGGACTGGGTGTTGCGTTTGCTCTTATGGAATCGTCCACCGCGTATGATATTGTTGCGACAATCGTAAACGGAACCGCTTCCGACGGCGACGCTAAGTTCGATAAAAAAGCAACCAAGGAGAAAGTAGATGGCGTACTCGACCTTCTCGGAAAAGTTTTTGAAACTACCCTGACTCTCGACGCAAACGGAAACTTCAAATCGCTTAACATTAAAGTAACAATCGACGAAGAGGCAATTGGTATGCTGTCAGACATTATCGGAAAATCTTCGGACGAAGACGCACTTCCCGCAGTTACGGCATCTGCTTCCGTAACCGTGCTTAAAGGCGAATTCATAAACGCGGCTAAGTACGATTACGACGCTATGGCGGACGCAATCGACAAACCTGCCGAAGAAGAGGTAACTCCCGCAGCGTAAACAAGCGAAATTCAAATGTTAATAAACTGAAAACGGGCAGCCGGTATATTCCGGTTGCTCGTTTTTCGTACTAAAAAAGATCGCGAGGTGAAAACGCGACCTTTTTGTGCTTTTATGATTTTACACTACTATGTTTACTATTCTTCCGGGGATGACGATTACTTTTTTGGGCGTTTTTCCTTCGAGAAGCGAAACTACTTTTTCGTCGGCAAGTGCAAGCGCTTCGATTTCTTTGGGCGTTGCGCTTGTCGGAACGACTATTTTACTCTTTACGCGGCTGTTGATCTGAAGAGCCAGTTCTACTTCGTC
>USKH01000101.1 GCA_900555125.1 uncultured Clostridium sp. | reverse complement strand
GGAAAAAAATTCGACCGCAACTCATTATAATAGTCGTATTTGCGCTTATGCAGATAGCGATAAGTTTGATAGTTCCGCAAATAACGCAGCTTATCATCGACAGGGTTATTACTCCCGTACTCGACCCCGAAAGAGAGATGGCGGCTGCAAGCTCTTCACCTCTTAAATTTCTCGTGGCAGGTCTTGCGCCCGACGATTATACGGCAATGATTACCGTGCTTCTTATAACCTTGGGCGCGGTAGTCCTTTTGCAGTTTATATGCCATTATACGCGTTGGAATATGGCGCATGCCTACAACAGGAAAATCGCAAACTATCTGCGCCGTGACGCTTTCGCAAAATATTTAAGCTGTTCTCCGGTCGTCGTTCATTCGTATTCGGGCGGCGATATGATGAATATTCTCAGCAACGATATCGATAACGTGATGGATTTGTATCAGCACCGTTTCGTGTTCCTGTTTTCGGCAATAGTGTCGGGTGTGGGTACGATAGTTATAATGCTGGCTACAAGTCCGGTTATGGCGATTGTTCCGCTTGCGCTTGCCGTAGTCACCTTTTTTGTCAGCCTTAAATTCAAGAAAGAACTGGTAAAGAGATATTCCGATATCCGCGAAGGTAACGTAGATCTCAACACATGCATTCAGGAAAATATAAACGGCGTGCGCATAGTGCGTTCGTTTGCCACGGAAGACGAGGAAATGGCAAAGTTTGAAAAGAAAAATGCCCGTTTCCGCGACAATTACGTCAATCTTACCAAAACTGCGGCAAAGTATCACATGTATTTTCGCCTTATCGGTTACGCAATGAGCGTAAGCGCGATGATAGTAGGAATAATTCTTGCCGTGGACGGAAGGATAAGCGTGGGGCAGTTTACTACTTTTACTACGTACGTCGGACTGCTTAACGGTAATATGATTACCATTGCTTCCGAAATAGGAAATATTCAAAACTGTATGGTTGCAGGTAAACGGCTGTTTGCGTTCATGGACGCAAGCGACGGCTTCGATCACAGCCGCGAAACGCTTGACATGCCCGAAAAGCCCAATTACAGATTCAGCGACGTCACCATGAATTTTAACGGCAAAACCGACGTTCTAAAAAGCGTTGACATCGATTTGCCGTACGGTAAAAAAGTGGGAATAATGGGCAGAACGGGCTGCGGAAAATCGGTTATTATGCGCCTTATGAACCGTTTTTACGACTGTACTTCGGGCAGTATAACCGTGGACGGTAAGGACATTTCCGAATATAAACTGGACGACGTGAGAAGATCGACTTCGTTTGTGTCGCAGGACGTGTTCCTGTTCTCCGAAACGGTGGCAAACAACATCGCTTTCTACGACGAAGGCAAAGATATGGACAAAATAGAACATTTTGCTTCGCTCGCACGCGTGGATAAATTCATTCCTCGTCTGACCGACGGTTACGACACCGTTGTCGGTGAGCGCGGACTGGGCTTGTCGGGCGGGCAGAAACAGCGTGTTTCCATTGCCAGAGCATTATATAAAGAAGCGCCGGTACTGCTTTTAGATGACTGTACCTCGGCACTCGACTATCAGACCGAAAAAGAAATTATCGACAACATAAGCGCATATTACGGCGAAAAAACGCTGATAATCGCATCCAACCGTGCAACCAGCGTTTCGTTCTGCGACGAAATTCTGTACATGGAAGACGGAGCGGTAATAGAGCGCGGCTCGCACGAACAGCTTATGGCGCTTCGAGGCAAATATTGGTCTATCTACACCGAACAGACCATGAATACCGACGAGGAGGTGGCGTAAAATGGCAAGAAACCGTTATTACGAGGACGAAAAAACAAAAAAGCTGTCCAAAAGTCAGTTGCGTCACGCGCTGAAATTCGTAATTCCGTACCGCAAACTTCTCAGCGTGCTGTTTGTGCTGATGATTCTGATTACGTTTATATCCATGCTGCCGCCAATGATCAACGGACTTATCGTGGATAACGTAATTCCAAAGAAAACGGTACTGGGGATGGACTATAAAACACTGTCCGTCGTGCTGATCGCCGCTTACGTTTTAGCGGTCGTAACCGACACCGTATTCAGCTATTTCCGCCAGTTTTATATGACCAAGGTGGGACACAGCATTGTCCACGATATACGTTACGCCACATATGAACATCTGCAAAAGCTTGCGTTCGACTTTTACGATTCGCGCCCCAACGGAAAAATTCTGGTGCGCGTCACGTCCTACCTCGACGAACTTGCAAACGTTTTTTCGTCCAGCATAATCATGCTTATTCTCGACGCGGTGAAGGTTATTGCCATCCTTATATGGATGTGCGTAATTGGCAGCTGGCTTACTCTCATTATGCTTGCCGCCGTCATCCCCATGCTTGTTTTGGTCAACCTTATCCGACGTTCGCTTGAAAAGAGAAGAAGAGCGTACCGCGAAAAGCGCAGCAATCGCATTGCGTATATTGCAGAAAATATTCAGGGAAGCTCGGTTACCAATGCGTTCAACCGCAACGAGCGTAATATCGAGATTTACGACGGGCTTAATAAAGAAGAGCGTAAAAAGTGGTGCGCCGTAACTCACGTAAACGAGTTGCACTTCCCTACCATGAGCGGATTTTTCTACATAGGCATAATTGCCGTATACGCCGTCGTCGTGTATATGGCAGTAAATAAACTGGGATTGGGAGGGCTTACTCCCGGCTCGGTAATAAGCTTTATTTCGTATGCCGGAATGCTCAGCGCACCGCTGAACGAAATAGCTACCTATTTACAGGAAATTTCCAGCGCGGTCAGCAACCTCGAAAGCGTTATGGACATTCTGGAAGTGGAACCCACCGTCGTGGACGACGAAGATGCACAAACGCTTCCTCCCGTTCAGGGCGACGTCAAGTTTGAAAACGTGTATTTTTCGTACGAAAACGCACACATTATTCTCGAAAACATCAATTTCGAAGTGCCGAAGGGAAAGATGGTCGCACTTGTCGGACCTACCGGCTCGGGCAAAACAACAATTGTCAGCCTGTTGTCGCGTTTTTACAATGTGGACAGCGGAACAATTTACGTCGACGGGCACGATATTTCCAAAGTTACGCTGTATTCGCTGCGTAAGCAAATAGGCGTAATGATGCAGGACAGTTTTATTTTCAGCGGAACGATAATAGACAATATTCGTTACGGCAAGCCCGACGCCACCGACGAGCAGTGTATAGAGGCGGCAAAACAGGTGGGTGCCGACGCGTTTATTTCCAAACTGCCCGACGGATATTACACTAAGACCATCGAACAGGGTTCGCGCCTGTCTACCGGCGAAAGACAGCTTATATCGTTTGCGAGAGTGCTTTTAACCGACCCTAAAATACTTATTCTTGACGAAGCGACTGCGTCTATCGATACCGAAACCGAAAATCTTATAAAAGACGCTTTAAACGTAATACTGGACGGAAGAACAAGCTTTGTAATCGCACACAGACTGTCCACGATAGAGAAAGCGGACTGCATTTTCTACATAGCCAACCACACAATTGCCGAAGCCGGTACGCATGCTCAACTTATGGCAAAGAAAGGCTATTATTACGAGCTTGTAAATCACGACGCCAAAGATGACAGGAGCGATTCATGATATGGTTAAATTAAATTCCGACGAAAAAGTAGTGGCTGCCGTTCGAGAAGGGCTTAAAAGGACGGGCGGATATTGTCCTTGCCGCAGACAGCGCACCGAAGATTACAAGTGCATTTGCAAGGAATTCCGCGAGCAGATCGCCGATCCGGATTTTGAGGGCTTTTGCCATTGCATGCTGTATTACAAAAGCAAGGATAATAAATAATATAATTAAAAACAAAGCGGTGCTTGTAAGACACGGGTGCCGTTTTTACGTTCGGACGACAAAATCGCTTGATTTTCGCCGCGAATTTTAATATAATAATTGTCGGAGAAAAACTTTTATGTCCGAAGTCGCTGTAAAAAAGAATAAAAAAATCATGGATATGACGCACGGCAGTATAGTCAGGTGTATTGTGCTGTTTGCATTGCCGCTGCTTGTCGGTAACTTTTTTCAGCAGCTTTACAACATGGTGGACGCGCTCGTCATCGGTCAAAAAGGTACTGCCGGCGAATATTCGGCGGTGGGCAGCGTGGCGCCCATAACAAATATACTCATAGGGCTTTTTTCGGGACTTTCAAGCGGCGCAAGCGTCGTAATTTCGCAGTACTTCGGAGCGGGCAACAAAGAAAAAGTAAGTGAGGCATCGCATACTTCTATGACGATAACGCTCATTTCGGGCGTTGTTTTCACAGTGCTCGGCGTAGTTTTTTCGCCGCTCATGGTGCAAATGATGCTGCGTACCACCGAAGGCGAAGTGTACGCTCCCGCAACCGAATATCTAACCATTTATTCGTGCGGAATGATGTTCATGCTTTTATACAACATGGGATCGGGAATACTTCGCGCGGTGGGGGATTCGCGCCGACCGTTTTACTATCTTGCCGTTGCTGCGGTAATAAACACGGGGCTGGACTTTTTGTTTGTCTACGCCTTCGGTATGGGCGTTGCGGGAGTGGCGTATGCAACAATAATAGCGCAAGGAGTTGCGGCTCTGCTTACGGTTATAACGCTTCTTAAAACCAGACTGGACATAAAAATAAAGATAAGAAAGCTTAAAGTGGATAAAACCATACTTTTCCAGATAATAAAAGTGGGTATTCCCGCGGCAATCCAGCTTGCGCTCACCGCATTTTCCAACGTGTTCGTGCAGTCGTACATAAGCAACGTCAATTCCGATCAGACCGCGTCGCTGGGCGGATGGACCACCTACAATAAAATCGACCAGTTTGTGTTTTTGCCCATTCAGTCCATTGCGCTTTCCGCAACAACGTTCGTCGGGCAAAACCTCGGCGCGGGCAATATCTCTCGCGCCGGGAAAGGCACGTACTATTCGTTTTTTATGGCGGTTATCGTCACGGTTGCAATAATGATACCCATAATGATCTGCTCGGAAGGTATATCCGCCGTGTTCAATGCCGACCCGGATATAGTCCGTCATGCGGCGCTTCTTCTTAAATATCTTACGCCGTTTTATCTGTTCTCGTGCGTAAATCAGGTTTTTTCGGCGTCAATGCGCGGCGCGGGCAACAGTA
>USKH01000100.1 GCA_900555125.1 uncultured Clostridium sp. | reverse complement strand
CGATTAACGAAACCGTAAACTTTTTAATGAACGGATGTGTCGATTACGAATTCCGTACCACCGTCACGAAACAATTCCACACGGAAAAAAGCATGGAAGAAGCCGCCCGTTTTATACGTGGAGCCAAACGCTATTTTCTGCAGAATTTCGTGGACAGCGGCAACCTTATCGGCAGCGGAATAACCGGGCAAAGCAAAGAAGAAATGGAAAAATTACTTTCCGTTGTCAAAAAATACGTACCCGACAGTTACTTGCGCGGAATTTAGCCTCGGTTTATAAAACAAAAAGGGCATAACGACTTGCAATGCTCACCATAATAATATCTAATGCAACACCACATTATATTGTGTCCGTTTTGCTTGACAATGCACAATATATATTGTATACTAATAAACAGCAACACGAAAAAACCATTTCGGGAGGAGAATTAAATGTACACAGTAGTAAAAAGAGACGGCAAACAAGTAGATTTTGACATTTCGAAGATCAAAGACGCCATAATAAAAGCGTTCGACGCATGCGGAAGACAATATCACCCGGACATTATCGACTTTCTCGTTCTCAAAGTAACGTCTGAATTCGAGCCTAAAATCGAAGATAACAAAATTACCGTCGAAGCCATTCAGGACAGCGTGGAATCGGTTCTTATAAAAGCAGGTTACGACGACGTGTCCAAAGCATATATTCTGTACAGAAAACTGCACGAAAAAATGCGTAACATCGGAACCACTATGCTTGACTATAAAGAGCTGATGGACAACTATCTTAAAATCAACGACTGGAGAGTAAAGGAAAACTCCACCGTTACGTATTCGGTAGGCGGACTTATCCTCAGCAACTCCGGCGCAATCACCGCAAACTATTGGCTCAGCGAAGTCTACGACGAGGAAATCGGCAACGCACACAGAAACGCCGATATTCACCTTCACGATTTATCCATGCTCACCGCATACTGCGCAGGCTGGTCGCTTAAACAGCTTATTCAGGAAGGACTGGGCGGCGTAAGCGGTAAAATCACTTCTGCTCCCGCAAAACATCTCGCAACGCTTTGCAACCAGATGGTAAACTTCCTTGGAATCATGCAAAACGAATGGGCAGGCGCACAGGCTTTCTCGTCTTTCGATACCTACCTCGCTCCGTTCGTAAAAGCCGACAATTTAAGCTACGATCAGGTTAAAAAGTGCATCGAATCCTTTATTTACGGCGTCAATACGCCCAGTCGATGGGGTACGCAGGCACCCTTCTCCAACATAACGCTGGACTGGGTGGTGCCCAACGACCTTGCCGAACTCAACTGTATAGTGGGCGGAAAGGAAATGCCGTTCAAGTACAAGGATTGCAAAAAGGAAATGGACATGGTAAACAAGGCGTTTATCGAAATCATGATAGACGGCGACGCTCACGGCAGAGGTTTCCAGTACCCCATCCCGACCTATTCCATAACCAAAACTTTCGACTGGTCGGATACCGAAAACAACAAACTTTTGTTTGAAATGGCAGCAAAGTACGGCACTCCGTACTTCTCCAACTACATAAACAGCGATATGGAGCCCAGCGACGTCCGCAGTATGTGTTGCAGACTGCGCCTTGACCTTCGCGAACTGCGTAAAAAATCGGGCGGTTACTTCGGTAGCGGCGAAAGCACCGGATCGGTAGGCGTAGTAACCATCAATATGCCCCGTATAGCATATCTCGCAAGCGACGAAAAAGATTTCTATAAGCGTCTCGATAAGATGATGGACATCTCGGCTCGTTCGCTTAAAATCAAGCGTACCGTGCTTACCAAACTGCTCGAAAACGGACTGTATCCGTACACCAAGCGTTATCTCGGAACCTTCAACAACCATTTCTCGACCATCGGTCTTGTCGGCATGAACGAAGCGTGCCTCAACGCGAAATGGATAAGAAAGGACTTAACGAACAAGCAAGCTCAGGACTTTACCGCAGACGTCCTCAACCACATGAGAAATCGTTTAAGCGACTATCAGGAAGAGTACGGCGATCTTTACAACCTCGAAGCAACTCCCGCCGAATCTACCGCATATCGTCTTGCCCGTCACGACGTAAAACGCTTCCCCGACATCATAACCGCGGCAAAGGAACCGGGCGACACGCCTTATTACACCAACAGCTCGCACTTGCCCGTCGGCTACACCGAAGACGTGTTCTCGGCACTCGACATTCAGGATAAACTGCAAACTCTTTACACGTCCGGAACAGTATTCCACGCCTTTCTCGGCGAACGTCTGCCCGACTGGAAGGCGGCTGCCAATCTTGTGCGCAAAATTGCCGAAAACTATTCGTTGCCCTATTACACCCTGTCGCCTACCTATTCTGTCTGCAAAAACCACGGTTATATCGCAGGCGAACATTATAAATGCCCCAAATGCGGCGAAGTTACCGAAGTATACAGCCGTATAACCGGTTACTATCGCCCCGTACAAAACTGGAACGTCGGTAAAACTCAGGAATTTAAGGACAGAAAGACTTACGACATCGGCAGATCGCACCTGACGCACGAAGTTCATAAGGAAGAATGTGGCTGCTGCACCGATAACGTCCCCAACAATACCGATAAAGACGTAATCGAAAACGCGACTTACCTGTTTGCCACCGCTACCTGCCCAAACTGCAAAATAGCTTGCGGCATTCTGGATAAGGCGGGTGTAAAATACGAAAAGATTTACGCAAACGACAAACCCGAACTTGCAAAGCATTACGGAATTATGCAGGCACCCACGCTGGTCGTAATCGAAAACGGAAAAGTGGGTAAATACGCAGGCGTTTCGGAAATCAAAAAACACTTAGGTTTATAATATAATGTACGACGTAATAATTATCGGCGGAGGTCCCGCAGGACTTACCGCTGCCGTATATGCGCTGCGTGCCGGCAAAAGCGTGCTGGTCATCGAAAAACAGACGTTCGGCGGACAAATTACTTTTTCGCCCAAAGTGGAAAACATTCCGGGCTTTACCGAAATATCGGGAAATGAGTTTGCCGAAAAACTGGTTGACCAGGCAATGGCTCAGGGCGCCGAGTTTGAAATGCAGGAAGTACTTGCCGTCAGAAAAACCGAAAACGGATTTCTGGTACAAACCGACGGCGGCGATTTTTCGGGCAAAACCGTGATAATCGCAACCGGGGCAAAACATCGCACGCTCGGGCTTGAAGGCGAACAGGAACTCATCGGCAACGGCATATCGTTCTGCGCCGTTTGCGACGGAGCGTTCTTTAAGGACGCGGACGTCGGCGTGGTAGGCGGAGGAAATTCCGCATTGCAGGAAGCTTTATTGTTGTCCGAAACAAGCAAAACCGTGCATGTCTTCCAGAACCTCGATTTTCTCACCGGCGAAGCCAAGCTTATCGAACAAATAGAAAACAAGGGCAACGTAACCGTTCACTATGGATGCACCGTAATCGGTTATGACGGCGAAGGCACGCTTACCGGAATAAAAGTAAAGCAGCCCGGCGGCGAAAAAGACTATCCGCTTTCGGGGGTGTTTCTTGCCGTGGGACTGGAACCTCAGAACGACAAATTTTCAAACGTCGTTTCGCTTGACAACCGCGGTTATGCCGAGGCCACCGACGACGTAAACACAAAAACCGCAGGCGTATTCGTTGCCGGCGATTGCCGCTCGAAGAAGATACGTCAGGTCGCAACCGCGGCTTCCGACGGAGCGATTGCCGCTCTTGCCGCATGCGCTTACATCGACCAAAACAAATAACAAAATTAAGCGTGGAATACAGTCCGCGCTTAATTTTGACTAATACGGAGGAAATATGTTTAACGACGAATATTTCGACACGCAGAAAATATGTAACGACAAAAGTATTCCGGTTATGAGAATAATAACGCGCCTGGACGAATTTGAAAACAAAGACGATCCTGCCGGTGCCGAAAAACATTTGTTGTACTGGATAGAAGAGGCAGAGAAAGCTGGCGACAAACGCGGCGAATTTGCCGTTAAAAACGAGCTTATGGGCTTGTACCGCAATATGGGCAAGCGCGACGAGGCGATAACCGCGGCAGAGAGTACTCTTGCCATCGGACGAGAAATCGGAATGGAATGCGGCGAAGCTTTCGGGACTGCGCTTTTAAACGCCGCAACCGTATATAAAGCGTTCGGCGAAAACAAGAAAGCTTCGTCCCTGTTTGAAAAAGCGGCGCAAATTTTGTCCGGGAACCTGGCGGAAACCGCTCCGAAAATGGGCGGATTGTACAACAATATGGCGCTCAATCTTACCGATCTCGATAAATTCGACGAGGCGGAAGCGGCGTATAAAAAGGCAATAGACATAATGATGAAAAACGAGTACGGCGAACTCGAATCGGCTATTTCGTGGCTCAACCTCGCCAATATGTACGAAAAGCGCGACGGACTGGAAAACGGCGACGAAGAAATTTCCGCTTGCCTCGAAAAAGCTCAGCGCCTGCTTGAAACGCCGTCGCTTCCTCGAAATGGTTATTACGCTTTCGTATGCGAAAAATGTGCGCCGACGTTTTTGTACTACGGCAGATTTTATTTCGCTGCCGAACTTGAAAAAGCCGCAAAGGAGATTTATGAACGGAATCGAGCTTAGCGAAGCATTTTATCGGGAGTATGGCGTGCCGATGCTCAAAGAAAAATTTCCGCATCTTATCGATAAAATCGCGGTCGGAGTGTGCGGAGGAGGATCGGACAGTTTCGGATTCGACGACGAACTGTCGCGCGATCACGACTACGAGGCTGGCTTTATAGTTTTTTTGCCCGGAGAAGAGTCAGTGTCGCGGCGTGACGAATTTCTGTTAGAGCGCGCCTATAATGCGCTCCTGACCGAATTTATGGGAGTTAATCGCCCTAAAATAAGCCCTGTCGGCGGAAACCGAAGAGGAGTTATGCGCTATGCCGATTTTTTCGTGAGCAAAACCGGCTTTCCGGACGGGAATCTTACAACCGAAGCGTGGCTGCGCATCCCCGAAAACTATCTGTTCGAGGCAACCTGCGGCAAAATATTCTTTGACGGCTCGGGAGAAGTAACCGCTGTCCGCAAAAAATTGTCCGATATGCCGCTTGACGCCGGATTCAAACGTCTTGCAGGCAATCTGTTAGTCATGAATCAGTCCGGGCAGTACAACTACGCCCGTTGCGTTAAAAGAGGC
>USKH01000099.1 GCA_900555125.1 uncultured Clostridium sp. | reverse complement strand
GTGCCGCCACGGTAACCGACCGGGTTTTTCGCAGGCGGAACTGCCCGACAAAGCAAACGAGATGTACGAGTACGCAGCGGAAAAGCTGTCTGAGCTTGTGCCGCTAAAAAAAGGCATTTTCGGCGCGGATATGAAAATAACGCAGGAAAACGACGGACCGGTAACCATTATTCTCGACAGCGAAGAGTAACGAAAAACGGCTTTTCCGCTTCGGATTCAAGACCGGGCGGCAACGCTTAAATTCAATAAAAAAGAAAAATCCTCTCTGGCAACATGCCGAGGGGATTTTTTTGAATTTTGTGTCGTTTTAATGTGACTTGCCGATAAATTACGACAGAAATATTTATTTTCTTTTAATGGTTTTAATGACTACCGGGCTTACCGGAACGTCGTTGTAGTAGCCGAACGAAGTCGTTTTCGTAAGCGAAATGTTTTTTGCTACTTCCAGACTTTCTTTATCCGACAGTTTTCCGAACGCAGCGTACTGACCGTCGAGATAGCCGCAATCGGCAACGCAGATAAAGAATTGCGACGAAGCCGAGTTTTTGTCCATTGCGCGAGCCATCGATAAAACGCCTTCTTCGTGGTGCAGGTCGTTGCTATTAAAGCCGTTGGAAGTAAATTCGCCCACGACGTTTGCGGGAGCTTCCTTGTGGATAAGTTTGCCGTCTTTATCGACGAATCCTCCGCCCTGAATCATAAAGTCGGGTATAACGCGGTGAAAGCACAGCCCGTCGAAAAATCCGTCGTCGATAAGAGACAAGAAGTTTTTAACCGTTTCGGGAGCTTTGTCCTCGTAAAGAGCCGCGTTCATCACGCTTCCGTCTTCCATAATAATGCTTATTTCTGTCATAATAGTTCTCCGAAAAATTATTTCACGACAATGATATATCTTTTTACCCAAAAAGTCAACCGATTGCCGTGAAAGTAATAAAATTCGCATAACGAAAATATATGTATCCAAAACAAGAAATAATGAAAGATTTTTCAAATATCATTGCCAAAAGAAAAAAACGGGTGTATAATTGTCTTATCCGAATGAGTTCGGATAAGTAAGATAAGGAGTAAAATTTTATGGATACTACAATAACGCTTACCGCGCATCGCGGTTATCGCGCAAAATTTCCCGAAAACACAATGCTTGGTTTTCGCGAAGCACTTAAACTTGACATCGATTCAATCGAAATGGACGTTCACATGACCCGCGACCGTCAGATAGTCGTAATGCACGACGCCGCTCTCGACCGCACTACCGATAAAACCGGTCTTATCCGCAACATGACGCTTGCCGAAGTACGCGAAGCCGACGCGGGGATTAAGTTCGGCGAACAGTTCAAGGGCGAAAAAGTGCCTACGCTCGACGAATTTCTCGCGCTTATGGCAACCCGTCCCGACATAAAAGTGCTGCTCGAACTTAAAGATTATCCCGAAGAATTGGGCGATTTTGCCTATGTTTCGTGCGAAAAAACCTTCGATCTTCTCAAAAAATACGGCGTCTGGGGAAGAGAACGCTTAACCGTAATTACTTTCTCCACCGGATTGTGCGCATGGATGAAAACGCGTTATCCTTTTGACGAAATCGCCCTTCACGGCTTCTGGCCCAAATATCATATGCGCGGATGGGAAAAGGACGATCCGTATAAATACCTCGACGAAGTGTGTCTGTTCAACGATATAAGAACGCTTGACGGACGCAATATCCCATCGCCCACGCCGGTTGCCGAAAAACAGTTTTTCGACGACTTCAAGGACATGAAAATAAAGCCATGCGTATATTTCCGCTTCGACAACGACCCCGAGCATTATCGTCAGGCACTCGAAAACGGCGCGATAGGCTTTACCTGCGACGACGCGTTTACCTGCGGCAAAATTCTGGGCGATTTTGGCGCAAGAAAATTTAAAAAATAAAAATTGCCCGAAAGTCGGGTATAATACTCAAAAAACGACGAATACGAAAAAATGTTCGCCGTTTTTTCTTTATCGCAAAAGAGACAGCTTTCAATCCATCACAAATTGTACACCGGATAGTCGAAAAGCTATTGTTTTGCTTGCTTAAAATGGAGTTTTGTGTTAAAATATAATCATTACATTATAATGCCGCAAAGGCAAGGCAGAATTAGCGAGAAATAAATGAAAGCCGCGGGTCTGGGAAAAGAAAAATCAATTAACGCGTTTGTCGGAAGCAAAATAAAAAAGCTTGGACAAGCCGATAAGAACATGAAAAATATGTTCTCGTTTATGTTTTCGGAAAGCGAAAACGTCATGTTCGAGCAATGCGACGGCATAAAAATAAGCAAAAAAACTTACGGTGAATGTAAAAACCTGTCCGTTCGCCGCGCAGCTGCGCTTTCCGCACTGCTCGTCGGTCACGAAAAAAACGCGGTAGTGGGTCTTTATATGGACAACGGAAGCGAGTGGATAGAGTGCTTCTGGGCGATACTTATGTGTTCGTGCCGTCCGCTTCTTCTCAACATGCGTTTGCCCGACGAAGTGATTGAAAAAACGCTTGAGGAAATCGGGGCGATTGCGGTTTTAAGCGACAAAAAAACTTTTTCGATAAAAACAATAAATCCGTTCGCGCTTGTCCTGCCCGAAAACGCCTGCGAACCCGACGAGTTCGGCGACGAGTTTTTCGTGATGTCGTCGGGGACAAGTCAAAACGTCAAGATTTGCGGGTATAAAGCCGAAAATCTATACGCGCAGATTGTGGACAGCTGTGGAATAATCAAAAAGTGCGCTCTTATAAAAAAACATTACGAAGGCAGCCTCAAACAGCTGACGATGCTACCGTTTTATCACATTTTCGGCTTTGTTGCCGTGTATATGTGGTTTGCTTTTTTCTCGCGCACGTTCGTGCTTCTCCGGGACATGAGCCCCGAAACCATAATCCGAACTGTCCGCAGGCACAAAGTTACGCATATATTCGCCGTTCCGTTGTTTTGGGAAAAAGTTTACTCTCAGGCGATTGCCGGAATAAAAGCGCGCGGCGATAAAACCTATAAAAAATTTCTTAAAGGCATGAAAATTTCGTGCAGGCTGGGCAATTCCGCTGCCGGGAAATTATTCCGTAAGTACGCGTTTTCGGAGGTACGTGACCGCATTTTCGGCGACACGATAAGCTTTTGCATAACGGGAGGCGGCGCAATCTCCCCGGAGGCTATTGAATTTTTCAACGCAATAGGATATCGTCTTGCCGACGGTTACGGAGCAACCGAAATCGGCATAACGTCGGTGGAACTGTCAAACAAATTCGGCAAAATAACTTCGCGCTCGGTGGGCAAACCGTTTTCGTCCTGCCGCTATCTAATAAACGAAAAGGGCGAACTAATGGTGTCCGGTGCGTCGTCCGCTTCCGAAATTTACGAAGGCGGCGTGTTGCGCGAAAAAACCGAGTGGTTCGACACGCACGACCTTGCCGAATATAAAAACGGCAGATACTATATTTCCGGACGAGTGGATGACCTTATTATCTCGCCCAACGGCGAAAACTTAAATCCGTTGCCGGCGGAAAGTTCGATTTCGGCGGACGGAGTTAAAAGAGTGTGCCTTATTCCCGGCGAAAACGGCAACCTTCCCGTGCTGCTTGCCTCCGTGGGTGCATTTATTACGCCTGCCCGCGCTAAAAGCGTGCTCTCCCAACTTAATCGGAAATTGGTTTCGCTCAACCTGAAAAGTCAGATAGGAAAGATAGAACTTATAGGCGAAGAATTTATTTCCGGCGAGGAATTCAAGCTAAACAGAAAACGAATTGCCTCCGATTATCATTCGGGAAAACTTAAAATCGTGTCGTCGGGCGACAAACCCGAGCAAGGAGAGTGGGACGAGCTTACGCTTAAAATACGCTCGCTTTTTTCTGCCGCTCTCAATATAAACGCCGACGATCTTTCGCTCGGCGGAGATTTTTTCACCGATTATAACGGCACAAGCATAGATTATTTTGCATTCTCGGCAGCGTTTGCCCGTGAGTTTTCGCTACCGACGGAAACGGTAATTTCGGCAAATTTACATACGATAGAAGCGGCTGCGGCTTTCGTCAGGGCTAATCAATGATAAGATTTTTCAACACTTTTACCAAAATAACCGCCTATCCCGTGCAAAAAGCGTGTTTCAACACCAAAATTCTGTACGAGGACAAAAGCGTGCAGAATCGCAGGATAAAGGGACCCGCGATAGTCGTAAGCAATCACACTTCGGTGTACGACTATGCGGTACTTCTGTTTGTTTTTTTCTCCCGCACCGTGCGCTATCAGATGGCGGAAGTGCTTTTCAAAAAGAAATTTCTGGGCGTGTTCCTTAAAATGCTGGGCGGAATAAAAGTGGACCGCGGCTCTCACGATTTTGCTTTTATGGATAAGTGCGAAAAAATACTTGAAAAAGGCGGCTGCGTGGGCATTTTTCCCGAAAGCCGACTGCCCGTCGATGGCGAGGAAAAGCCGCTTGCTTTTAAACCCGGTGCCGTAACGCTTGCGCTCACCGCCGGCGTACCCGTTATTCCGGTGTACACAAACGGCTGCTATTTCGGAAAAGTAAAGGTAAAAACTCCGGACGGCAAAATCAAAAAACAGCGCGCGAAAGTAATAATCGGAACGCCTGTGTATCCGTCGGATATGTACGACGAGAACAAAAGCGAAAAGCAAAATATAGAAGACATAACCGCAGCTCTCAGGCAAAAAATCATAAAATTGGGTCGGATTCTGAATGAAAAAGAATAAAGTATTGTCATTTAAATATTTTTTGTGCGATTTTATCCGCATAACGGCAGCTATTCCAAGCCTTATATGGTTCCGCCCGAAGAAGATTTACGAGAGCAAAGCCGCAAAAAAGAAAATACGCGGCGGCGCGCTTCTTTCGGCAAATCACGTCGGATTTATGGACCCCGTATACCTTATGACGCAGATATGGTACCGCAGACACCATTTTCTTGCCGCAAAAGAGTTGTTCGGGACCAATAAACTGGGAAAATTTATGTTCAAGAACGCGTTTTTGTGCATTCCGGTCGATCGCGAAAACTTCAACGCCGCGGCTATGAAAGGAATAATAGCTCACTTAAAGCAGGGCGATCTCGTGTCGGTTTTTCCCGAAGGGCATATCGGCAAAAGCGACGAAAATTTGCAGAATTTCATGAAAGACAGCGTAGTAAAGAACG
>USKH01000098.1 GCA_900555125.1 uncultured Clostridium sp. | reverse complement strand
GTTTTCGGGCAAAATAACGGCTTTTTCCGCTTTGAAAAAAGCTTTTTCCAAGAGAAAATACGACTTCAAAACTTGACAAAAACAATCTTTCTGTGTTAATATAAAGATATATAATATGCAATAATCAATATCGGTATAATTTTTGCCGAATTATTTACCTGCAAGAAATATAAGCACAAAAATTCTGATTTGCAGCCAAATAATACGAAAATTATTCGTATATTGCGTTTTTCAAGCAATTCAAAACAAAATTTCACAACACGGAGGAAAAAACATGAAGAAAAGAATTTTTGAAAAAAGACTTAATCGGTTTTTAGAATGTTACGATTACCGGTTTGCAACGTTTTTGGGCGCGTACGGCGTTTATAAAGTATACGAGCCCGATCGCTCGCACTTGGGCATATACATCGGCTTGCCGGAACTGGTTATGGTAAACGGAAGAAATATTTTTATGGTTGACGGCGAACAGTCGGCAGATATACTGAAATACTTCAACCTCAAAAACGGAGTCGCGTGCGCATGCGATTATTGCGAAAAAGAAAACTGCGACGATTGTGACGTACGTGAACAGCGCGACGCTTGCGATAATGCAGAAACAAAGCCCGAATCATGTCACGAACAGGACGCAACTCTTACCCCCGACGGCAAAATCATCTACGCCGACGGCAGCTACAACGATTATCCGAGTTGCTGCTTTTACGTAAGCGACAGAAAAAATCAGACAGGCAAAAAGCGACGCCGCAGATCGTGCCGCGCGGCAAGAAAATCGGTTTATGACTTTTATCTGAGAGCGCAACTCAAACAAAACTTTGAGACGGCGCTTAACCAGCTGCACGCGCAAGGCGCACGGCTTGAAGAATTTAATTACGCCGGCAAGTACACGGTTTTCCGCCCGTTAATTTCCGCAGATTTTGCAAGTCGATTAAATTACGCTCCGATAATTTTTACAAATATGCTGAAAGTCAGAATTCCCGACATAGAAAAAACAAAGAAATACGACCGATTTTTCAGAGCTCGCCACAAATTAAATCAACGATAAACGTCGGCGAGCGTTCAGCGCGACTTGATTTGTAATTAGTCGTGTTTGCGCGGTGCAAGATTTATTGCCGATTTATAGAGGAGAGGTTTCATCTTTCGTATTTTAATGTTGTTTTACACGGGAGAACGCAGTTTATTCCTACCGGACTACGGATGTCTCGTTCCAACCCGTAGGGGAGACCTGTGGTCTCTCGTAATTTGCGTTATCGCATGCTCCGTAGGGGGGGACCTGTGGTCTCCCGCTTTTTATTCGGACAGCCAACGGACGACTTTCCCTACAGTGTTTTATCCGCTCGCTTAATAAAATGATTTGCTTCTCAGCCTTACATTATAAATTTTCATTTACGAGTAACGTATATATTTTTAAAGACAATACCTGTTCGTAAACGCACATATCATTCTCTTATTTTTTTCGTTTGACAAAATTTTAATGTTTTGTGCTACAAAACCGCTATACGATTACAAAAAATCGTGATATAATCTATCACGAAACCGATAATGCGGATTAACCGCGAAAAAAGGAGAAAATCATGAACTTTTCAGTCGACCAAAATCTGTTTTCTTTCAAACTCGGCGGCACCGACGCATTCGGGCTTGCTCACGAAAAACAAACGTTCGTAGACGGAAACCAAACGATTACGACATATAAGTTCGGGTTCCTGAAAATAACAAACGTATTCAAAAAATACGGTAATTACGGCGCCGTGGAATGGGTTAATTATTTTGAAAACGAGGGAGATAAAGACACTCCCGTAATTTCTGAATTATTCGACTGCGACTGCGCTCTGCCGCTTGTCCGCGAAGAAAAACGCGGGTGTACGGCATATCTGCCTTCGGGCGAACAGGCGACTAAAATCTACGCTCCAAACGGCTCGGTGTGGGCGGCAAAGGAGTTTTATAGCAATGCCGACGAACTTAAAGACAACGCTTTCCCCGGCTATATCGGCGTGGGCGAAAAGCGCGATTACTGTGCTTCCGGCGGGCGTTCGAGCGATCGGAACGCTCCGTTTTTCCGCGTTCATAAGCAAGACGGGGGATATTTTTTCGCCGTGGGCTGGACAGGTCAATGGGCGGCACGGTTCGAACGTACCGAAGGCGAAATTAAGTTCCGCTCGGGCGTTCAGAATGCAGAATTTTATATTAAACCGGGCGAAAAGTTCCGCACCTCGTCGGTAGTTATAATGCCGTACGAAGGCAACGAAACAAGCGGCATAAACAAATGGCGAAGGCTGGTTAAGGCTCATTTTTCGCTTATAGGTCAGCCCGGAAGAGATAAAACCGGTCCGCTTTGCACCGGAATATGGGGCGGAATGAGAACAAGCTCGGTTATCAAAAGAATAGAGTGTATCGAAAAAAACAAGCTTCCTCTCGACTATATCTGGATGGACGCCGGCTGGTACGGAGAAAACACCACGCCCACTCCCGACGAATACGAGGGCGACTGGCCCATGCACGTCGGAGACTGGCAAGTAAGCCCTGGCATTCATCCGGGCGGACTTAAAGACGTTGCCGACAAAATTCACAATGCAGGAAAAAAGTTTCTGCTCTGGTTCGAGCCGGAACGCGTGATAAAAGGAACGCCGGTAACCATCGAACATCCCGATTATTGTCTGAAAAACACCGATCCGGAAAACTTCACTCTTCTTTTCAATCTCGGTAACCCCGAGGCGTGGCAGTACTGCTTTGACACTTTAAGCCGCGCAATAGGCGAAATAGGAGTGGACTGTTACCGCCAGGACTTCAATATGTGTCCTTTGGAATACTGGCGCGCCGCAGATCGGCAGGACCGCCGCGGAATAACCGAAATAAAGCACATAAACGGCTTGTATAAACTATGGGACGCGCTGCTTGAAAAATTCCCGCATCTTCTCATCGACAACTGTGCTTCGGGCGGCAGAAGAATAGATATCGAAACGCTTCGCCGCAGCATACCGCTCTGGCGCAGCGACTACCAATGCCCCGCTCACCCCGTAACAGCCGGAACGCAGTGCCACAATCTCACTTTTTCTTCGTGGCTGCCTTATTCCGGCACCGGCTGCGGCAGAAAAGTTGACGAATATTCGATGAGAAGCGCCTATGCTCCCGCGATGACCTGCAATTTCTTCTACTCCGAGCGCGACGAAAAATACGACGACCCCGAAAAAATCGCCGTTATCAGAAGATATTTAAACGAATATCTGTCGGTTCGCGAATTTATGTCCGAAGACTTCTATCCGCTGACCGCTGTGTCCGAAAACAACGATACGTGGTGCGCTTATGCGTTCGACAGACCCGAGCAGGGCGACGGCGTAATAATGGTGTTCCGCCGCGAAAATTCGCCGTACGAATGCGCTAAATTCAACCTCGGCTTTCTTGACGGAGATTACGTTTTCATCGACGCCGACGGCAAAACGTTCGATTTTTCGACAGCCGAAAACGGCAGAAATTTTAACGTTCTCATATTCAAAAAAGAGAAGTCAAAGATTTATTTTTATAGAAAAAAGTGAAAACCTTTCTTTGCTTGAAGCTAAAGCTCATAAGGTTTCCACCGGCATTGCCGGTGGTTTTTTTCGCTTTGCTCCTTTTTTTATTTATCTTCTCTTAAAAGTATTGTAGCAATTTTTTTATGATAACTTATCTTTAATTCAAACTTTTTACCCTGGTTGTAAACGTTAACTGGTACTTCAAAAGCATAAATTCCGCTGTGTTCCTGCTTTGCTATATAAGTTCCATAATAACCAATAAATCCTTTGTTTCCATATGCTCTTCCAGAACTGTAAACAATTTCATCATCTATAACCAACTCTACTTTATAGTCACAATACAGGCTATCGGTATAGTGACAGTAAACACATGGTATATCTACTGAATTATTAGTCGGATTATATATACTAACATCAACACTAACAAAACCGCATCCTTCTGCTGGACTATATTGATTTAACAAAAGTCCCATTTCCAACCAGCATAAACTTCTATTTTCAGATATGGTCATTTCTAAATTCCCAAGAGGAATCGTATCATTTACCTTATAATATTTAATTTCATTCTGTTGATTTTTATTTGAATTATTTGAGCTAGACGGTTTAAGTATTTTATTAATTTCTACACTTACATAAATCAATATTGCAATTGAAATCGCACTCAAGATGATTTTAATAATAAGAGCACCTATTGAGTCCTTATTTTTTTCAAAGTTATTGTTTTCCATTATTTTTTTCTCCTAATTGTTTTTAACTATATTATACACATTATAGGATGATGCGTCAACCATTTGGATGATATATCATCCTATTTTTTTAAAAAAAACAGATAAACTTTAATAGTAGATACAAAGAGGATAAAAAAATGAAAACAATAAACGATGTTGTGGTTGAGCGACTTCTCCGATATATGGGACAGAAAAACATAACTCAATATAAGTTAGCACAACTAAGTGGCGTGCCGTTTCCAACAATTAAAAGCATTTTACAACGAAGAACAAAAGGCATTACTTTAAAAACAATAATAATGCTATCTTATGGATTAAATATTAAACCTTCTGAATTTATAGACGATCCTTCATTTTCAGCGGAAAATCTAAAATTAGACTAAAATTATTAGAATGTACTTATTGTATTTCTCTAATTATAATAACTTTCGTCCTCGCTGTCCGCACTTTTTAAAGCCTCCATTGCTATGCAAGGGAGGTGGCTTCGAGCGTTAGCGAAAAGACGAAGGGATTGTTTGGCGGGCGAACGCAGTTTATTCCTACCGGGAGAATACAAAATTCGCACAAACTCCGTAGGGGAGACCTGTGGTCTCCCGTTTTACAACACGGCGGGAGCAAGCCCCCGCCCTACGGGATAAGGTTATTATTTTCTTCAATTCATTCTAAAAAAAGCGTTGCGGGCGCGACGTAACAAAACTTCGCACCAACTTTAAAGCGTTGCGGGCGCGACGCGGCAAGTCATTGCACACACTAAAAAGCGTTGCGGGGCTTGGGACACAGTCGCAAGTGTCCCAACGACTTTTTTGCTTCTTTTTTCTTCGCTTGAAAAAAGAAGATATCTCATACAGCCGAGGACGAAAGTCCCTACAAATACCCTCTCCGTCGGCTGTCGCCGCCACCTCTCCCGAAGGGCGAGGCTTTAAAATAC